>NZ_JBQFOU010000009.1:0-198465 GCF_056533845.1 Ruegeria sp. F5
CACACAAGCTCTCTAACGATATCGCACTTATTCGACCCTGTCGCGGGATGGAGCAGCCCGGTAGCTCGTCAGGCTCATAACCTGAAGGTCGCAGGTTCAAATCCTGCTCCCGCAACCAAACTTCTCAGCAAGATATCAAACACTTAGCACCCAAAGGGGCGATTCACGTGTTTAGGTCTGCAGCTCTTGGTGCTACACCAGTGCTACGCCACGCAGCAAAGATTAGATACATTGCACGCCCGTACGGACGCCCATGTGACCGGACAATTTCAAAGGTCGGGCATTGCAACGCTTAGCCCGACCTGTCGGGCGCAAAACGACCTTCGTTTTTTGTCAATGCGCCGGGTCGGTCTCGTTCCCCGCGTCAGCCCGGCCTTTCTTGCCGCTCAGCAGCCGCTTGAGCGGAAACCAGACCAGTCCGACCAGAAGGAAAAGACCGCCCAGCACCACGGCAATCGTGACCGCTATCGCGCCCAGCCCGGCACCGGGGCCGATATAGGCGTGTGCCGGGTTTGCCAGTGTCAGAAATGGCACCCCTGCGAGCAGCCACAGCGCCATCACACGTCCCGCCACCCGGGCTTTCATGAGCCATTTCATTGCGTGCATTCCTTCCAATCGGTTTCAAAATAGGTCAGGGGGTAGAGCTTCGCATTGGTGATCTCACCCACAAACGCATCGTCGTATTTATTGACAAACTCCCAGACCACATTGCCGGTGCGATCCACTTCCAGCACCCGTCCGGCGTCGAATTCGGTGATCAGAATGCCGCCGTCGTCCAGTATCTCGTGCTGTCCCCGGATAACCGAGAGCATTTCCTGACCGGGCTTGCTGCCGAAAACAACCTCGGTCTGCCGGCTGACCGGGTCGATGGTGATAATGTTGGTATCCCGGGCCGCATCCAGCCGGGTTTTGTCGCTCCGTGTGTAGGAGGTTAGATACGCGTTGTTGTTGAAGACAGAGATTTTGCCATCCGGGCGAAACTCGGGGTCGTGTTGCCGGATCCAGGGGCCGGTCTGATGCCATTTCACTTTCCGGGTGGCGGGGTCCACCACGATGACCAGATTCAGCCCCCGCATTGAAATAACCCAATCCCCGGCCTCGAACAGGGGAAACCTGTCGGCCAGGTGCGATGGCAGCTCATCGATCTTGTTGGCGTGAAGTAATTCGCTGCGGACGACCCCCTTCGTTTCGAAGTCCTGATTGTTGGCGGTCAGCAGCGCGGTCAGGCCGCTGCCGATGATCATGTCGGGGATCGATATCCGTTCCAGAACCTGACCCTGATCATCAAGCCTTAATACCACGTCTTCCCAGATCGGCTGGTCCTTGGCCGCTGTGAAAAACGGCGGGAAGCGGTCGACAACCTCGGCGGCGGTCCAGCTGTCGCGGCCCACGGTCAGATACCCGCCCCGTTCGGATGCAACCATCGAATGATGGGAATTTTCATCAAGCGTCCAGAGCAGGCTGGAACACTGATCCAGCTTGGCCGCCCCACAGTATTCGTAGCTGAACACAAGCTCGCCCTTCGGTGTGAGCAGCGCCCCGTGCACATCTGTTTCTAACGGGGTGACAAGATTGCTGCAGGGGCGTGTCTGAGCGTCGGGGTAATGGTCGAAGTAGTTCAACGACCATTTGCGGATCACACTGCCGTCACGGTTAACCAACCGGGCCTGGTTTTCCCCGTCAAAGAACCCCATCAGCAGGATGGCGTCCTTGCGGTCAGGCCTGTCGTTGATCATGACGCCGTCACCTTGCCCGCGCGCGGGCTGGAGGTGCTTGTGATAGGCCGCGCCTGTCAGGGACTGATCGACAAATATCGCCCTGTAGGCCATTCGAAACTGCGGGGCCGGTGGCCACTGTTTCGTTTGCGCTAGAATTCCGTAAAGGACCGATGCGCAAATGATGGTCAGAAACAGGCAAATCCAGAACAGCCGCTCGGGCAGGTTCTCAAGGGAACGCTTCATTCTTCACTCGTTGAACTCTTTAACACAAAACTAAAAACTACCCTTTCAAATTAAGGGTCTAAGTGGAGGTTCCTGGCTTGAGACAGCTGTTTGTTCCTAAAAATGCTGATGAGCGCTGTTTCGATAGGGGGAAAGCGATTTCCATCCGGTTGCGCGGTGCGCGGCAGCTGGCAGGATGCTGCGGAACCCGATGGCTTTGCCCCTTCTGAACTGTTTCGACGTGCAACCAACGTGGTGGTCTGGTTCATGCCTTTCCCCTTCGGTTTGATCGAACAAAAGTCTTGTTACCCGAAATCTCGACCTTCAGTATGCCCCAGCGTCGTTGAATGCTGAGAGAATGTGCCGTTCACTTTCGGTTAATCTTGTTCTTTGCCGGTGAAACCGGACGCCGCGGAGATTGCACCGGCAGGACACAAGCCAGGCTCAACGCGTATGCGGGCGGAAACAAAAAAGCCCGCTCCCTGGGGGAGCGGACCCGCCCGGACATGAGGGTAGAATCAAGCCGGGCTTGCACCGCCGTAAGTGGTGGCTTCGGTGCTCTTGATCAGTACAGACCCAAAAGCGCTTTGACGGTCGCTTCAACCTCGTCCGTCACCGGTTTGTTCGCCGCATTCTCAAGCGCCTCGCGTTCGGTGAGCGCCTGATCTTCGACCTGGTCTTCCAGATCGGCGACTTCCGTAAGCGCGTCTTCGTATTCGACAGCCTCGCGCCGTTCATCGGCCAGAGCTTCGGCCTCTTCGACCGAGTCCTGCAGATCGGATCTGGCGGCATCCAGTTCAGCCTCGATATCCGGGTCGGTGCCGCCGATATCTTCCAGCGCCTCTTCAAGTTCGGTGACACGGTCCTGGTTGGTCTGAACATCCGACAGGGCGTTTTCAAGATCGGCGTCGATTTCACTTACAGGCCGGTCCGGCCGGTTCAGACCTTCGAGCCGTTCCTTGGCGTCTTCAAAGTCTTCCCGCAGCGCATCCCCGGCCAGAACCGTATCACGATAGGTTGCGATGCGGCCGACCCGGGAATTGGGTGATGCATTCTGCAGCGCGGTTTCGCTGGCATTGGCGGCGTTCAGCGCACCCAGTTCAGACGGGTGAGCGCCCAGAAGCGCGGCGATTTTGTTGCCTTTCGTCCGGGCTGTGGGCCGAACAGATTCCGTTACGTGGGCGGATTTCGTGGATTTGCGCGTCGTAGTTTGGGTTTTGTGCCGCGTTTTCGCGGTTTGGGTGCGGGTCTTTTTGCCACCAAACAGGCCTTTCAGCGAAAACCCTTTGCCTTTCGAAGCCCCGGCCCGCGCGCCGCCGGATTTCGAGCTGCGGCTGCCGGACTTGCCGGCGCGGGACTTGCCTGCGGATTTCTGGCCGTCGTCCTTGGCAGCGGCTGATCCGCCGCCCTTGCTGTTTCCTTTGCCATTGCCGCCGCCATTGCCCTTGCCGTTCCCACCACCTTTGCCGCCATCATTTCCCTTACCGCCGCCGTTCCCGTTCCCGCCGCCATTTCCATTGCCGCCGCCGTTGCCCTTACCTTCTTTCGCGTAGGCGAAATCAGGAACGACGACGGTCGCGACAAATGCGGCGGACCCGAGCAGGGCGATTGCGATGGCAGAGGTTTTCAGAAGGCCGGTTTTCTGGGGTTTCATAACGGTTCTCGCAGATCAAAGGCTGGTTTCATTGACTGGGTTCAAATGGCTTGCATTGCGCTTACACAGCGTCTCTATTTCACCGCATCTTGGTTGAACTCACGCGGAACCGGTTGTTCATCGTCAGTTCATATAGAAATAGGTAGGCTTGTAAGAGGTTTGTGCGGTTCAGAGTGACAGAAATGTGGAAGCTCCTGACGATGGTGATGGTGGCAGGCCTTCTTCTGATCGGAGAAGGGCAGGCTGCCACGCGCGAACTGAACCAATCCGAGCTGCGCAAGGCCACGACCTCAGGCGATGCCATTCGGCTGAACCGGGTGATCCGGGGCGTTGAAAAGGTCTTTGGCGGCACCCCAGTCGATGCGCGCGCGTTCCAGAATGACAAGGTTTACTACCGTATTCTGGTGAAGAAACCGAACGGCAAGATCGTCAGCGTCATCGTCAATGCTCAGACCGGTGTTGTTGTTCCGAACCGGTCCAGTGTTGGCCGTCAGATCACCGAGGCCGCCCGTTCGAAACCGGGCAATTCTTCCAGTTCCAGCTCCCAGGGAAACAGCGCTTCCAAGAGCAACAACAGTAGCAACAGCAACCGCGGTGGGAACGGCGGCGGCAATAGTGGCGGCAATGGCAACAGTGGCGGCAATAGTGGCGGCAACGGGAACGGTGGCGGCAATGGTGGCGGCAACGGAAACAGTGGCGGCAATGGCGGTGGCAACGGGAACAGTGGTGGCAATGGCGGCGGCAACGGAAACAGCGGCGGCAATGGCGGCGGCAACGGGAACGGCGGTGGCAATGGAAATGGCGGCGGGAATGGGAACGGCGGTGGCAAAAATAAGTGATGAACCAACGCCCGAACGCCTGTAGTTTCAAACCATGAGAATACTGCTGGCAGAAGACGAGCCGCACCTGTGCGAGCAGATCAAGAAGCTGTTGAATGCCGAAGGGCGGGTTGTGGATGTCGTCCATAGCGGGGTGGACGCCTTGCATCTGGGATCGACCGAGCCTTACGACATGATCATCCTCGATATCGGCCTGCCGGAACGCGACGGCATTTCCGTTCTGCGTGAATGGCGCAGCGCGGGTGTAAAGACGCCAGTGCTGATCCTCACCGCCCGCGACGGCTGGAGCGAGCGGGTCGATGGGCTGGATGCCGGGGCCGACGACTACATGACCAAGCCTTTTCACATGCCGGAACTTGCCGCGCGCGTACGCGCGAATCTGCGGCGGCAAAGCGGCCAGATGAATACGGTGATCGAGATGGGCAGCGTGGTTCTGGATACCAGAAACGGGCGCGTCACCTCGGACGGCGTTCCGGTCGATCTGACCGCGCAGGAAATCGCCGTGCTGACCTATCTGGCCCATAATCCCGGACGGCTGATTTCACGCACGGAACTGTCCGACCACATCTACGAATATGACGGCGACCGGGATTCGAACACGATTGCCGTTTTCATAGCCCGCCTGCGTAAGAAACTGGGTCCCGATCTGATCACAACGGTGCGGGGCCGCGGATACATGATCGATTCAAACTGATGCTGTCACTCCGACAACGGGCATTGCTGGGGGGGATCGCATCCGGGGCAGTGTCCGTGGCTGTCGGCACGCTTGCGGTTTTTTCCTATATCGATTCCCGCGTATCGGACCGGTTCGACAACACGCTGCGCGACCGTCACACGCAGCTTGTCGTGGGGCTGAGCGTCACCACCGACACCCCCGAGGCGCTGCGTGATCTGATCTTCGATCCGGCCTATGGAACGCCGTATTCCGGGCGATACTGGCAAGTGACCAACAGTGATGGTGAGATTTTCACCTCGGCCTCGCTGTTCGACGAAACGCTGGCCGAGCCAGACGGATCCCCCGATACCCCGACATTCTGGAACACAAGGGGCCCGGAAAACGACCGGGTGCGCAGCATTTTCCAGAAAATCACCTATGAAGACGGGTCTGTCTGGGGCATCAGCGTGGCCGAAAGCCGGGCGCAATTGGTCGGCGAACGGCGCGCGGCGCAGCGAAGCCTGTTGCCGGTCTTCGCGCTGGTCGGGGTGATCGGTGTCGGCGGCTCGCTGCTGCTGATGTCCGCCATCCTGGGCCCGCTGCGAAAGCTGCGATCGGATGTTGCCCATCGATGGGACCGGGACGAGGATCTGAAACCCTCGGACTACCCGGAAGAGGTGGCGCCGCTGGTCGAAGACCTGAATCGGCTTTTAAGCCGAAACCGGGACATCATAGCCGGGTCGCGCCGACAGGCGGCGGATCTGGCCCATGCCCTGAAAACGCCGACCGCCGTTCTGCGAAACGAGCTGACCAGCCTGGCCGCAACCGACGCGGCGACTGAGGCCGCACAGGACGCGCTTGATCGGATCGACGTGCAGATCAGCCGCTCGCTGGCCCGGATGCGGGCCATGAACACCGCAGAACTGACCCATTCCCGGACTGACCTGTCAAACTCCATCGACCGGCTGGCGCGGCTTTTTTCCAACATGTCCGAGCGGGAAGGCAAGTCCTTGACCGTGACACGGGATCCGGGCCTTTGGGTTCGCATGGATGCACAGGATATCGAAGAGGTTCTGGGAAACCTTCTGGACAACGCACTGAAATGGAGCCGCAGGACCGTCACCCTGACGGCCGGCCTCTGGGGTGACGCAATCGAAATCTGCGTCGAGGATGACGGGCCGGGCGTCCCGGAAGACGCGCGTCGCGAGGCGTTGCGATCCGGGGGGCGGCTGGACACCTCGGTCGCGGGCAGCGGATTGGGGCTGACGATTGCCGTCGATCTGCTGACGGCCTATGGCGCAACGCTGGATCTGGGGGCGTCGGAGGCGCTTGGCGGCTTGAAATGCCGGGTCGTGATCCCGCCTGTATCCGGCGCAGACGGCTAGGGCGCCCGACTTGGCCGTCACCCGTCGAGCATGGCGAGCACCGCGTCACGCTCGGAAAGTACCAACAGCAGGGCAAGATCACCGGGCTGCAGCCGTTGCAATATCATCGATGCCGCCTCAGAGGGTGAAGACGCTCTGAGCGCCTGTTGCGGGTCATAGCCCCGATCCGACACCGTTTTTTCGATCAGATCGGGGATTTCTCCCAAAGCGCGGCCCCTCAGATAGCCTTCCAGTTCGGCGGCGACGATGAAGTCGGGTTGGAAATTCAATGCGGTTGCAGTGACGTCTCGGATGTCCTGATCGGACCGGTCGCCGGCATGGCTGAGCATGATGAACCGCCGCTTTGCCGGCAGGCCGGACAGCGCGTCGCAGACTGCCGCAATCGAATGCGGGTTATGGGCGAAATCGACAAAAACCCGCGCGCCGTTATGGCTGAACTCGTTGCACCGGCCCGGATTGTCCTTGGCGTCGGGTTTGAACCCGGCCAGACCAGCGCGAACCGCCTGCTGGGGCAAATCCAGCGCCAGCGCAAGGCACAGGGCTGCCAGCGCGTTCTGGATGTTGTATTTCGCGGCCCCGCCCATGGTCAGGGGTACGTCGGCGACAGGCAGGATCACCTGCTCAGCCGTGCCGTCGAAAAAGACGATATTGCCCTGCTGCACATAGGCGCAGCACCTGCCCGCGTCGCGCGCCTGACAGATCAGATCGTTCTGCGCATCCAGCGAGAACCACCAGATGTTTGCCTCTGTGCGTTCCGCCTCGGCCCGGACATAGGCGTCATCGGCGTTCAGGGCCAGCACGCCGCCCTTGGCCAGCGTGCGGTAGACGGCGAACTTGGCCTGCGCCAGTTCCGGCACCGTGTTGACGCCGAACTGGCCCAGATGATCATTCGCCACGTTGGTCACCGCCGCAGCCGTCGCGGCCCGGGTCGGCAGGCCACGGCGCAGGATGCCGCCACGGGCCACTTCCAGACAGGCGACCTCGAGCCGTTTGTCGCGCAGCAGCATCCGCCCGCCGCCGGGGCCTGAATAGTCGCCCCGGTCCAGAATGTCGTCGCCGACCCGCACAAACTCGGTCGAGGTCAGCCCCGCCACCTTGCCCGAGGCGCGGGCGATTGCTTCAAGCAACCGGGTCGTCGTGGTTTTGCCATTGGTGCCGGTGATGAAGGCGACCGGGATATTGTGAAGGCTGGGCCAGTCCACATCTGCCGGGGCGGGCAGGGCATCGACCGGCCAGACCTGACTGCCGGTGCCGTGCCCGATTGAAATCTCGTCATCATCACACAGGATATCGACGCCATGCGCTTCGGCGGCCGCAATCAGGGCGATCAGAGGGGGGTTGGCCTCTTTGGCCATGACACTTTTGACATCTGCCACCATCTGATCGAAATCGCCGGGGGTGGCCCCCAACAGTTCGGCGGCGCAGAAATGCCAGGCGGTCTGCGCTGCGAAAATCGCGGAATAGAGCTGATCCATCGGGGCCGAGATTGCCAGATTGACGCCGCCGGTGAAGGTGCGGTGGGTCAGGTTCTGATCCTGCCAGCCAAGCGCATCCAGCACCCGGCGGGCATGCACCTGCCACAGTCCGGTAACCTGCGCTGCGTCGATATCGGTGAAAAACACATCCATTACCGCGCCGGGCCTGTCCCATAGCAGGCCGGGGCCGGTCAGGCGTCTGGCATCGCCCACGCGGATATGATCGGCGGTCGCGCTTTCGATGGGCAGCGAGGTTTCAAGCTCTTCGATCCGGTCCATTCCGGTGCCTCCGCCTAGTCCGCGTCTTCGCTGATGTCACGGGCCAGACGCACGCCGCGTTCGTCCCGGATCAGGGTCTGGTCGCTCTCGATCATATCCTCGAACGAGGTCTCGGCCGGGCGGGCCGCTGGTGTCGGCTCGGCCTTTGGGGCGTCGCCTTCCGAGTTGAAATAGATGATCTGTTTCCAGCACCGCGCGGTGTCGTCGCCGAAAATCACCAGCAGATCGCCGGGCGCGGCCATGTTCAGCACGGCGTTCACCGCCTCGACCTCATCGGGAATGATCGAGATCCTGTCTTCGGGCGTGCCATTGTCGATCAGCGACTGGCGCAGCATTTGCGGAACCTCGTCATGCCCGCGTCCGCGGCGGCGGTCATCGGCCTTGCAGATGAAATGGTCGAAATGCCCGGCCAGCGCGGCGGCGGCGTCGGCAATATCCTCGTCCCGCCGGTCGCCGGGCATCGAGGCCACGCACAGCCTGCGGCCTGCGACCTCCATCTGATCGGCCAGAGACGCCAGCGCCTTGAGCGCGGCGGGGTTGTGGCCATAATCCAGGATCACCTTGAAAGGATGTTCGTCATAGACATTCATCCGCCCCGGCGCCTGGAAATAGCTGGTGTCAAAGGTCCGCAACCCGTGGCGGATATTGTCCAGATCCACCCCGAAACTATAGGCCATCGCGGCGGCGAACATGGCGTTCTGCACATTGAAGACCGCCTTGCCCTCAAGCGCGGCGGGGATGAGATGCGACCACAGAACCGGGATATGCAGCCCGTGATCATAGATCGTCAGCATGTCGCCATTCATGCCCTTTTCCAGCACGATGGCCTTGCCGCCCGCCTTGATATGCTCTTTCACCAGGCTGTGGCCGGGGTTTGTCGTGACATAGAAAATCTGATCGGCCCCGGCGTAATCGGCCATTTTCAGACAATTGATATCATCGGCATTCAGCACCGCCGTATCCGTCGCGCTTTCGACGACGACGCGCTTGACCACGGCCAGTTCCTCGACCGTGTTGATGCCGCCAAGGCCCAGATGATCCGCCGAGACATTCAGACAGGCCGCCACGTTCGAGCGCTGATAGCCCAGCCCCGAGCGCACCAGCCCGCCGCGCGCGGTTTCCATCACCGCGAAATCGACCATCGGATCGCGCAGCACGATCTGGGCCGACTTGGGCCCGGTCATGTCGCCCTTGACGCTCAGCTTGCCATCCACATAGACGCCGTCGGTCGAAGTCATGCCAACGGTCTTGCCGCTGGTCTTCATGATATGGCCCAGCATCCGCGAGGTTGTGGTCTTGCCATTGGTCCCGGTGATCGCGGCAATCGGGATGCGGGTTTCTTCATTGGCGGGGAACAGCATGTCGATCACCCTGCCCGCCACATCGCGCGGTTCCCCTTCGGACGGGGCCACGTGCATCCGGAAACCGGGGGCGGCGTTCACCTCGACAATCGCGCCGCCGATATCCTTGTAGGATTTGGTGATGTCATCGATCAGGAAATCGACACCGCCCACATCCAGCCCGACGGCCATGATGGCACGCTCGGCCATGTCGCGGTTGTCGGGGTGGACCACATCCGTCAGGTCGATGGCGGTGCCGCCGGTCGACAGGTTTGCCGTGGAGCGCAGATAGAACACCTCTCCATCCGGCAGAACGGTCTGGTCGGTCACGCCTGCATTTTCCATCAGGCGCCTGGCCTGGTTGTCGATCTCGAGCATGGTCAGCACTTTTTCATGTCCGATCCCCCGCCGGGGGTCTTCGTTCACGATGGCGACCAGTTCGGCAATCGTGTGCATACCGTCACCGACCACATGGCCCGGCACCCGTTTGGCCACCGCGACCAGCTTGTTGTCCACAACCAGCATGCGGTGATCGAAGCCGGTGATGAAGCTTTCCACCAGAATGGCCCGGCTGCGGGAGTGTTCCCGGGCTTCAGCGAAACCGGCCTCGACCTCGGAGGCCGAATTCAGGTTGATCGAAACGCCGCGCCCATGATTGGCGTTGAGCGGCTTGACCACGACCGGAAACCCGATGCGCCCGGCCGCCTGAACCGCTTCGCGTTCGGTGTAGACCATGCGCTGCTGCGGCACCGGAAGGCCCAGATCGTTCAGCAGGTTGTGGGTGTCTTCCTTGTCGCATGAAATCTCGACCGAGATATGCTTGGTTTCCGAGGTTATGGTCGCCTGAATGCGCTTTTGAAACTTGCCGTGCCCGAACTGCACCAGCGAGCCGGAATTCAGCCGGATCCACGGGATATCGCGCTCCTGCGCCGCCTTGACCAGCGATCCGGTCGAGGGGCCGAATTCCTTGCGCTGCGCCCGCAGGACAAAGCTGCGCAGCTCGTGGTCCCAGTTGAACTCGGGGTCGAACTCGTAATCATCCACCTGATCTTTCAGGGATTGCGGCAGCAGATGCATCAGCAGCCGCAGCGCCAGCTTGCCCGCCGCCAGACCGACATCGCGCTGGCGGTATTCATAGACCATGTTGTACTGGCCGGGTTCACCCGTGCCACGGGTCCGGCCAAAGGTCACATCGGTGCCCGCCACATTCTGTATCTCGATGGCGCAATGTTCCAGCACGTGGCCCAGCCAGGTGCCGTCATCCTCGCGCAGGCGGCGAATGAAGCCGCCAGGTTCGCGATAGGAACAGCCATGTTCCGCCAGTCCGGGAAGCGCCTCGATCAGTGCGTCGACAAACTCGGAACCAATTCTTGCCGAGGGCCATTCTTCCAATACGCCCAGATCGATGACGTGGCGGATGACCGGAAAACTTGCCCAGACATTCGGGCCGACAAAGACATTGGTCGAGATGATTTTCATGAGGCTCCCCGTTGGTTAGCGTGTTATCCCCTCCCGCCGGCGGTCCCGTCGCCGGATAAATTCGGCAACGTGCAGAACGCCAGATGCTCATCCGGCGGAAAAGCCTGGCGAGCCGTCAGATCATAACGGCACCCTTCGCCCAGAACGTCAAGCCGAAGTCCCAGAAGGCTCAGCGCTTCGCCACGGCGGGCATCCCACATCGACGAATGGGTCAGGTTGCTGGCATCGACCACCGTGACCGAACCGCTGCCGACAACTTCGAAGACATTGTCGGGCCCGATGAAGGCAGCGGTGTCCTCGTCAATGCCCAGACCGATCAGAAAAGGGTTGAAAGACGATGCGGTTAGCAGTCGGCCCAGCCGGTTGCGCTGGGTAAAATGCTGGTCGATGATGACCGCGTTGGTCAGACCCATGCCCGGGGCCAGCGTGATGTTGCCTTCCGCCGGGGCGGAGTTGCTGCTGCCCCCGGCCACCATGTGCTCCGACATGATCGAAGCCCCCGCCGAGGTTCCGGCAACCGGCACGCCCGCCGCGTTCCGGCGGCGGATTTTCTGCGCGACGAGAGTGCCGCCCAGAATCGCCGACAGGCGCAACTGGTTCCCGCCGGTCATGAAAATCCCGGTGGCGCGATCCAGCACGTCGGCATAATCGGGGTTGTCGCAATCGGCCCGCCGCGAGATGGGCAGAAACTCGACCTTGCCCGCGCCGAGCTCCGAGAAGATGCGGTTATAGTCCGGCCCGGTTTCTTCCAGCATCGAGGCCGTCGGGATCACCACGATATCGGCATCCGCGCCGCCGGACAGTTCCACGAATTTGCGGTGAATCTGCATTTCCTTGACACGGTCTTCACCGCCGCCGATCGGAATGATGAACCCGCGCGGGGTCTCTGCATCAACGGGTGCAGGGCACATATCTCAACTACCTTCCGGTGCTAAAGCGGGCAGCCACCGGGGGCCGCGCGGACGTTTGAACCTGATCTGACATGCCGCGCCGCGCCAACTGGCCTTCGCAGACATGCCATTCCCCCCAAGGGCACTCACATGCCGCACAGCAGGGTTTTCGTCAAGAACCGAGGGATCGGCGAGGGTTGGGGGGGGGGACCCGGATTGGCGAGGAAGGGCACGACCATGGGCGGCCCGCCGAACCCTCACCCCAACAGGGCTTCGATTTTCTCCAGCGTTGCCGCGTTGACCTCAACGCCGTTTTCCCCTGCCGACACGCGCTGCAAGCGGCGGCCATCGCCGGGCAGGTGGGCCCCCTCCTGAGATCGCACCGCCGCGACAAGCGAGGCGATCCCGCCCGGGTAGCCGCCCGAGGATGTCGCCTCGGGGTCAATGGCGATAAAGAACTGGCCGGTTTTGGGCGGGCCACCGGCAGTTCCGGAAAACGGTGAGGCGTAAACGCCCAGCGTCGCCCCGGTCAGTGTTGCCGCCATGATTTCCGTCAACAGTGCTACGCCGACGCCTTTGTAGCCACCGGACGGGGCCATGCTGCCCCTAAGCGCGACATTCGGGTCCGTCGTCGGGTTGCCATCGGGGTCAAGCGCCCAACCAACCGGTATCGCCTTGCCCTCGCGCGCATGTTTCATCACTTCGCTTTTGGCAATCGTGCTGGCGCTTTGATCGATCAGCACCGCCGGCTGCCCGTCATCCCCCGGGGCGGCGATGGAAAACGGGTTGGTTCCGACCACGGGTTTCGAACCCCCGGACGGCGCAATCGACGCCGGCGCGTTGGTAAATCCGATGCCGACCAGCCCGGCCTGCGCCAGACGGTAGGTGTGATAGCCCAGCACGCCGCAATTGTAGCTGTTGGTGATCGCCAGCGCCGCAATGCCTTGCGCACGGGCGGCGGGGATCAGGGCGTCGAACCCCAGATCGATCGCGGAATGGGCAAACCCGGTTGCCGCATCGACGCGGAGAACGCCGGGCCTTGGCACCTCGAGGGTCGGAACCGCCTGCCCGTCGACCTTTCCGCACTGCACGTGTTCGCAGTAGATCGGGATATAGGCCAGGCCGTGGCTGGCAACCCCATCCGCCTCGGTCGCCGCTGTCGCAACGGCCAGCGGGCGGGCGTTGGCTTCGCTTGTTCCTGCGGCGATCAATGCCCGGAACGCCAGGTCTTCGATCTGTGCCAGCGAGAGTCTGCGCCTTTCAACCATCTTGGTCCCCTTCATTCATTGTCGGACAGCCCCGACCCGGCCCCGAGCCTGCGGGATTCCTCGGTTGCGGGCGCATAGGTGCGGTGGGCAAAGCCGGTAAGGATGCGCCAGCTTTCCCCGTCTGGCGTGGCGCGCGTTGCCTGAGGTCGCGGATCGCCCGGTCCCGGACCCGTAGCGACGCGGACGTGGCTGGACTGGGTGGGATGGCCGTGCGGCAGGGACAGCGAAACCCCATCCGTTGCCGCGACGCAATCGTCGAACGTGACGGTCAGGCTTGCATTCAGACGCCGGGCGACATTGGCGGCAAAGGGAAGCAACAGCGCCGGGGCGGCGACATTCCGGATCAGAACCGGCCCGGTTTGCAGGGTGGCTGCATGATCCGACAGCGCTGCTCCGGTCATCAGCGGGCAAAGATCACCGTCGCCCCGCCAATCCCCGTCTACAACCCTTGGGATGTGCCGGGTCAGCGCGTCGGCATAGCCCCGGTCCAGAACTGCAGCCAGTTCTGCCGCTCCGTCCAGACCCTGCGCGCACAGCCAGCGCGTGGCTTTCGCCGCCTCTTCCGAAAGACCCCATGTGTACCCGGCACCGCGCGTGGCGCGCTTGGCAGTGGCTTCGATCTCGTTCAGGGAAAAGCTCATGGCGTGACCTCGGGATAGACCCAGAGATCGGCGTTATCGAGGGTCAGTTCCTCGGGGTAAGGCGCGCCGGAATACATGCAGATACGCACCCAGCGATCTGACCGGGGATCAAAATGCGTTGCGCCAAAGAAGGACAGTTTGGCGCGCAGCATGTCGATGGGCAGAACGGTGGCGCTGATCGTGTTGTCGCGCACCTCGCCATAGGGGGCGAAGGGGGTCATCTGCGCGCGGCGGACCGTGTGGCGGTGTTCGGGGTGGCGCAGCAGGAACCTGGCAACCGGTTCCGTGTTGTCCCATCCGGCCAGACATCTGTGGGCCAGCGCCGCATCCCGCGCCGGGGCCAGAGGTTGTTCGTATTCCGCAATCGGTTCCTCGAACCGTTCCCCCAGTCTGGGTTCCAGCTTTTCTTCCGAGACATACCACGCCCGGGCGCAGTTCTCGGGGGCGTCCCAGTCCAGATCCAGCGCCCAGTCAAAGCTTTGCCGGATCAGCGCCCGCAAGTCCGAGATCGCCATCGCGCCATCGATCACCTGCGCGCCGGAATGGGTGTCGGCCATGCAGCTTGCCAGACCATCCACAAGATCGGGATAGGGCTCGAGGATCAGCGAGGCGATCAGCTCCTGCCCCTCGGGGCTCAGCGCGGTTTCGGACCAGCGTACCAGCCGGTCCCAGGGGTTGTTTTCGGTCAGGTTGTCTTTTTCGAGATAATCCGAGATTGCCGACAGATCAGCCTTCAGCGCTGCCAGCTTCTCGATCTGAACCGGATGCTCGGACTGCCACCATGAGATCGACAATCTGCTGCGCTCGAAAATGGTCCGAAAGGCACGGGCCGCGGCCACAGATGCCGTTTCGACCGACCGCACGCGCGAGATCGCCTCTTCCCGCGCCATGATCCAGTTGTTGAACAGGACCGGGTGGTTGACGATAAAGGGCGCCATGCCCAAGCCGGTGGAATTGCCGATCCCCAGCCAGCGGGCGATGTCGGGGGCCAGGTCTGCGGTTTTCTCGCCACCCTTGGCGCGGGCCATATGCTGTACCAGATCGCGAACGAAGGTGCGGGTCAGGTAGACCGACAGCATCTCGGCCTGAAACGGGGCGCTGGTTTCCGTGCGGTCCGCGATCTTTTCGCGATCCGCTGCCCCGAACTTGCCCGAGCCGTATACGGCGGTGGTCCGCATCAGGTATCCGACCTTGTAAATCTGCTGCAGATCCGGCTGTTGGCCCGCCGCCAGCCTGTCCACCACATGCGCCCATAACCGGACCGAGCGGTTGGCGCGCGACAGAGACAGCTCGCGTTCGCTGACGCGGCCCGCCTCTTGCAGCGGCACGTTTTGCGACAGCCGGTCGATATCTTCGGCCGTCGGCACACCGTCGAACAGGGCAAAGGTCGCATCCCACGCTTCGGCAATCACCCGGTCCGAGCGCTGTTCGGGCGGCAGGTCATGGGCAAAAGCAACCAGCGAATAGGCGCGTTCCGGCCCTTGCGCCGTATAGACGGCATGGCCGACGCCGCTGTCGTCAATCTCGAAGACCGGGCGCGAGAAGGTCCAACGCTCGTTGGCCATGCGCCGGGTCAGTTGCCGCATGAAGCTGAGCCTGCATTGATGCAGCGACCCCAGCCGCGACAGGCGCATCACCTGCGCGGGATCGCGCCGGGGAATATGCGCGCCGCTGCGGGTCATTCCGCCTGCGGTCCGAAGTTTTCGGCGAAGAAGCGATACCAGTTGCCGCCCATGATGCCCGCGACCTCATCGGTGCTCATGCCCACCGCGCGCAGACCGTCCTCGATATTGCCAAAATCGCGGTTGTCCTGAAACCAGCCGGGCATCGGCGGGAAACCGGGGGCCGAGGCTGAGCCTTCGCCATAGTCAATCTCTTTGGTCCAGCGCCCCACGCGCATCCATTCCACCACGCTGTCGGGCTGGTCCTGACACAGATCGGTGCCGATCCCCAGATGCTGTGCGCCATATTTATCAGCCGTCCGGGCGATCATTTCGCAGAAACTCTCCAGCGTGCAGGCGGATTTGTCCTTCAGGTGATGAGGGTAGACCGAAAAGCCCAGCATCCCACCCCGTTCCGTAACCGCCCGGATCACCGCATCGCGCTTGTTGCGCAGCGCAGGGGCCCAGTCATGCGGATTCGCGTGGGTGATGGCAATGGGCCGCTCAGACAGGTCGGCGGCCTCGATAGTCGAGCGGTCGGCGGAATGGCTCATGTCGATGACAAGGCCGACACGGTTCATTTCGCGGATCACCTGTTTGCCCATACGGGTGATGCCGGTATCTTCGGCCTCATAGCAACCGGTCGCCAGCAGGGACTGGTTGTTATAGGTCAGTTGCATGAACCGCGCGCCCAGATCGTGCAGGATTTCCACCAGCCCGATATCGTCTTCGATGGGTGAGGGGTTCTGGAACCCGAAGAACACCGCCGTCCGCCCGGTTTCCCGCGCAATGTCGATATCGCTGGCCCAGCGGCCTTTTATGATCAGGTCCGGGTATTGCTCGAACCAGCGGTTCCACTTCTCAAAATTCAGGACGGTTTCGCGGAAATTCTCATGATAGGCGATGGTGACATGGATCGCGTCCACGCCGCCCTCGCGCAGTTGGCGAAAAATCTTCTCGGACCAGTTGGCGTATTGCAGCCCGTCGATACGCATCAGACCGGTGTCCCGGCGCTGATATAGGCGGTTTTTACCGTTGTGTAGAACTCGGCCGCCGCCTTGCCCTGCTCGCGCGGGCCATAGGAACTGTCGCCGCGTCCACCGAAGGGCACGTGATAGTCGGTGCCTGCGGTCGGCAGGTTAACGGTGACAACGCCGGTACGGGCGTTGCGGCGGAAATGGGTGGCGCGGGCAAGGTTCTGCGTGACGATGCCCGAGGTCAGGCCGAAATTGGTGTCGTTCACCACGCTTAGCGCTTCGTCATAGCTGTCGACCCAGATGACGCTGGTCAGCGGCGCGAACATCTCTTCGCGGTTGATGCGCATATCGTTGGTGGTGTTCAGGAACACACCGGGGGACATGTAGAACCCGTCATGCGGCATCTCCAGCCGTTGTCCGCCGCAGGCCAGTTCCGCGCCCTCAGACTGGCCCAGATCGACATAGGCCAGGTTCTCGTGCAATTGCTGTTCGCTGACAACCGGCCCCATCTGGGTGCCGTCCTCAAGCGCATGCCCGACCTGCATCGCCTGCGCGCCCGCGACCAGCTTTTCGACAAAGGCATCGTGAATGCCCGCATGCACCACAAGGCGCGAGGAGGCGGTGCATTTCTGACCTGTCCCGCCAAACGCGCCGCCCAAAGCCAGCGAAACCGCCAGATCCAGATCGGCATCGTCCATCACGGCCAGTGCGTTCTTCGACCCCATCTCCATCTGCACCTTGGTCAGGTTCTGGATCGCTGCCCCTGCGATGCCCTTGCCCACTGGAACCGAGCCGGTGAAGGAAATCGCGTTGACCGATGGGCTTTCGACCAGACGCTGCCCGATGCTGCGCCCCGAGCCCATCACAAGGCTGAACAGACCTTTGGGGATGTCCTGCCGTTCGATGATCTTGGTCAGCGCCACGGCCGAGGCCGGGGTCAAGTTCGCAGGTTTCCACACCACCGCGTTGCCGTAGCAAAGCGCCGGTGCAATCTTCCATGATGCGGTCGCGGTGGGGAAATTCCACGGGCTGATGATGGCAACTACGCCCACGGGTTCGCGGCGCACGTCGATCTCGACACCGGGGCGGACGCTGTCGGCGTTTTCGCCGATCTGGCGCAGGCATTCGGCGGCGTAATAGGTGAAGAACTGACCGGCGCGATAGACCTCGCCCTTGCCTTCGGCCAGCGGCTTGCCCTCTTCCCGGCTCAGCAGCATTCCTAGCTCTTCGGCACGGGCCATCAATTCGGTGCCGATATTCATCAGGACCGCCTGCTTGCGCTCGGGCAAGTACGCGGCCCATTCGGCCTGCGCAATCCGCGCCTGATCCAGCGCCGCGTCCAGTTGCTCGGCGCTGGCTTGTGCGAACAGGCCAACCAGATCGCTCAGATCCGAGGGGTTGCGGTTTTCAATCTCGGAGTCGCCCGCCAGCCATTCGCCGGCGATCAGGTTCAGTTTGGTCACGTCAGGCCCCAAATGCACAGGTTCAGTTGGGAACAGGATGGATTTTGTTCGTTACATCAGTCAAACTCAAATAACTTTAACCCAGTTCAGGAAATCTGAAGCATGGCCATCAAGATCGAAATGCTGCGCTGCTTCTGCACCGTCGCACAGACCGGCAATCTGGCCGAGGCTGCGGACCGTCTGGGCCGCACCCAGTCCGCCGTGTCCATGACGCTGAAACAGCTTGAGGATCATCTGGGCAGGAAACTGTTTGAAGGGGAACGAAAAAACCAGCTGTCGCCGCTGGGACAGCAGGTGTTCGATCTGGCGCTGCGGCAGGTGCGCGAGTTTGATCAGACCGTCCAAAACATCGAAACGGCGGCTCTCGCCGAACATGGGTTGATCCGAATCGTCGCGGTGCCGTCGGTTGGGGCGGTGCTGTTCCCATCGCTGCTGGAGCATATGACGACGCGGTTTCCGGGCCTCAAGGTCGATCTGCGCGATGCGGATACGCAGCAGGTTCTGGACGCCGTGGCCGGGGACAGCGCCGATATCGGGCTTGCGTCCGGTCATCACCCGCTGAATGGGGTTCAGGCCGTTCCCTTGTTCGAAGACCGCTTTGGCCTTGTTGCCGCGTCGGATCACCCGCTGATCGCGCGGGCCGGGCCGCCGAAAATCGTGGACCTTGCGGGCATCGCGTTTCTGCGAAACCCGCTATGCGATTCCATAACCTCGGACGCGTTTCAGGACGTGCTGAAAGCGTCCGGGGTCACGATCCACAATACGCATTCGCTGATCACGATGGTGCGCACCGGGCGCTTCGCCACGGTATTGCCGCAGACGGTGGCGCAGTTTCTTCCCGACAACGTGGTATTTCGCCCGATTGCAGACGTATCGGAAATGCGCAGAGTTTACCTTTATGCCCGCGAAAGGGCGCGTTTCAATGAGATCATTGACGCCTGCCGGTCGTTTATTCTGACGAACACACCGCCCCGCGACCGCGCCGGGCGGCAGCGATCTAATTAATTTGCCTAAAGACCAGGCGTCTGCCACATTGACCTGTATCAAATCTGAGCATCTAAAAAGCTGCTACGACGGCGAAATCACAGTATGATGTTGCCAGAGGATTGGTCGCCAGCGCATGAGCCAGTTGACCACAAGACGCGCGTTTCTAAGCGCCCGCATGCTCCGCGACGATGCTGATGCGGTGCGCCCGCCCGGTGCGGCCGAGGCGGGGTTTTCCGATCTGTGCACGGCCTGCGGGGATTGCGTAAGCGCGTGCCCCGAAGGCATCATCGCCGTCGATGATGGCGGTTTGCCCGTGGTGCAGCTGAACACCGGCGCCTGCACCTTTTGTGGCGAATGTGCCCGGTCCTGTGCCACCGATGCCCTCGATCCCGAGCGGGTGCCGGACTGGCCATGGCGGGCGGCGGTTCAGGGTGCGGATTGCCTGTCGATGAACGGTGTCAGCTGCCGCCTGTGTCAGGACAGCTGCGATCAGAACGCCATCGGGTTCAGGCTGCAACTTGCGGGTCGCGCCGACCCGGTCCTGGACCTGGACAGTTGCATCGGATGCGGCGCATGCGCCGCTGCCTGCCCTGTCGGTGCGGTGTCCTTTGAACGCGCCACCACCCCTCAAACGGAAGTGATCCAATGAATATCTGCGGTTGCCTTGTCCATGTCGCCCCGGACCGCACCGACGCGGCCCGCGCCGAGATGACCGGCGTTCCGGGCGTGGAAGTGCATGCCGAGGCCGAAGACGGCCGTTTTGTTGTTGTCGTCGAAGATACGCCCGACCGTCTGGCGTCGGAAATCATCATGGATCTGCACCAGATCCCGGGGGTGATCTCGCTCTCGCTGACCTATCACCATTTCGAAGAACTCGCGGGGCCCGCTCCGCAAACCAACGCTCCAAGCCAACCGCCCAGCAGGAGGCCCGTATAATGACTGTTTCTGAATCCCGCCGCACCTTCCTCAAGGCGTCTGCGGCTGCCGCAACCGCCTCGGCCGCAGGCATCCCGATGGCCGCAGGTCAGGCCAACGCACAAGTCGGCAACCCCGACATCCGCTGGGACAAGGCGGCCTGCCGGTTCTGCGGCACCGGCTGTTCGGTTCTGGTCGGCACCAAGGATGGCCGCGTGGTCGCCACGCAGGGCGACCCGGATGCGCCGGTCAACCGGGGCCTGAACTGCATCAAGGGCTATTTCCTGTCCAAGATCATGTACGGCAAGGACCGCCTGACCACGCCGCTGCTGCGCAAGACCAATGGCGAATATGACAAGAACGGTGAGTTCGAACCCGTCAGCTGGGACGAAGCCTTTGACGTCATGGCCGCCAAGTGGAAAGAGGCGCTGGCCAAGAAAGGTCCGACCAGTGTCGGCATGTTCGGCTCGGGGCAGTGGACCGTCTGGGAGGGCTATGCGGCGTCCAAGCTGATGAAAGCGGGCTTCCGGTCCAACAATATCGACCCCAACGCGCGCCACTGCATGGCCTCGGCTGTGGTGGGGTTCATCCGCACCTTCGGCATTGACGAGCCGATGGGCTGCTATGACGATCTGGAACACGCCGATACCTTCGTGCTCTGGGGCTCGAACATGGCCGAGATGCACCCGATCCTGTGGTCGCGCCTGACCGATACCCGCCTGACCAAGCCGGGCTGCGAGGTGCATGTGCTGTCGACCTTCGAACACCGCTCGTTCGAGCTGGCCGATAATGGCATGGTCTTTGCGCCGCAGACCGATCTGGCGATCCTGAACTATATCGCCAACTACATCATCCAGACCGGCGCGGTGAACCAAGAGTTCGTCAACAACCACGTCAACATCACCAAGACCGCCACCGATATCGGCTATGGCCTGCGCGACACCAACGCGTTGCAGCAAGAGGCCGCGAACCCGAACTCGGGCAAGATGGAACCGATCAGCTTTGACGAATACGCCGAAGCGGTCGCACCCTACACGCTGGAATACACCGCCGAACTGTCGGGCGTTCCGGCGGACAAGCTTGAGAAACTGGCCAAGCAATATGCCGACCCCAACCGCAAGGTCATGAGCCTGTGGACCATGGGCTTCAACCAGCACACGCGCGGGTCCTGGGTGAACTCGCTGATGTACAACGTGCATTTGCTGGTGGGTAAGATTTCGGAACCCGGCAACTCGCCGTTTTCGCTGACCGGTCAGCCCTCGGCCTGTGGCACGGCGCGCGAGGTCGGCACCTTTGCCCACCGTCTGCCCGCCGACATGGTGGTGGCAAACGACAAGCACCGCGAGATTTGCGAAACCGCCTGGAAGATACCCGCAGGCACCATCCCGCCCAAGCCCGGTTTTCACGCCGTGCTGCAGCACCGCAAGCTGAAAGACGGCGATCTGAACGCCTATTGGGTGCAGTGCAACAACAACATGCAGGCCGCGCCCAACATCAACGAAGAAGGTTATCCCGGCTATCGCAACCCCGATAACTTCATCACGGTCTCTGATCCTTATCCGACGGTCACCGCCGTGTCTGCCGACCTGATCCTGCCCACCGCCATGTGGGTCGAGAAAGAGGGCGCCTATGGCAATGCCGAACGCCGCACCCAGTTCTGGCGGCAGCAGGTACAGGCCCCGGGCGAAGCGAAGTCCGACCTGTGGCAGCTGATGGAGTTTTCCAAACGCTTCACCGTCGAAGAGGTCTGGGGCGAGGAACTGCTGGCCAAGATGCCCGAACATCGCGGCAAGACCATGTTCGACGTGCTCTATGCCAACGGTCAGGTCGACAAGTTCCCGCTGTCGGAAACGGCAGAAGGCTTCCACAATGACGATGCCGAGCATTTCGGGTTCTACGTCCAGAAAGGCCTGTTCGAGGAATATGCCGAGTTCGGGCGCGGTCACGCGCATGATCTGGCACCCTTCGAGATGTACCATCAGGCGCGCGGCATGCGCTGGCCGGTCGTGGACGGCAAGGAAACGCTCTATCGCTTCCGCGAAGGCTATGACCCCTATGTGCCCGAAGGGGCGGGCGTGAAGTTCTATGGCAAGAAGGATGGCAAGGCCAATATCATCTTTGCCCCCTATGAACCCGCCGCCGAAGAGCCGGATGAAGAATACGATCTGTGGCTGTCCACGGGTCGCGTGCTGGAACACTGGCATTCGGGCTCGATGACGCGCCGCGTGCCGGAACTGCACCGGGCGTATCCCTCGGCTGTGGTCTACATGCACCCCGAGGACGCGCGTGATCGCGGTCTGCGCCGCGGGCAGGAGATCGTCCTGTCCACCCGCCGGGGCGAGGTCACCAGCCGGGTCGAAACCCGTGGGCGCAACAAGGTGCCGCGCGGTCTGGTATTCATGCCATGGTTCGACGAGCATCAGCTGACCAACAAGCTGACGCTGGATGCCACCTGCCCGCTGTCGAAAGAGACCGACTTCAAGAAATGCGCCTGCAAGGTCGAGCGCGCGTAACCGGCAAGGATCGCAAAGGTCGTCCCCATGTCCCCCCTTGCCGACAAACCCCTTTCGCCGCAACGGCGCCGTTTCCTGCAGGATTCGGCGCGGGCAGCGGGCGGCTGCGCGGTCGCCGGGTCGCTGCTGGCCTGGCTGGCCCGCGACGCGCGCGCGCTGCCGGCCGAGGCCCTGCGCCCGCCCGGTGCGCTGCCGGAAAAGGAGTTTCTGTCGGCCTGCATCCGCTGCGGGCTGTGCGTGCGGGACTGTCCTTATGACACGTTGAAACTGGCCGAACTGGGCGTGGATGCGGTGGCGACCGGCACGCCCTATTTCACCGCCCGCGATGTGCCGTGTGAGATGTGCGACGACATTCCTTGCGTCGCCGCCTGTCCCACCGGGGCGCTGGACCCCGGACTGGATGATATCGACGAAGCCGAAATGGGCGTCGCCGTACTGGTCGATCAGGAAAACTGCCTGAATTTCCTCGGGCTGCGCTGCGATGTCTGCTACCGGGTCTGCCCGGTGATTGACGAAGCGATCACGCTTGAAACCGCGCATAACGCCCGCTCGGGCCATCACGCGCTGTTCATCCCGACCGTGCATGCCGACCGCTGCACCGGCTGCGGCATGTGCGAAAAAAGTTGCGTTCTTCCTGAAGCCGCGATCAAGGTTCTGCCCGCCCGTCTGGCCCGAGGCTCCGGCGCCGATCACTATCGCAAAGGCTGGGAAGAGAAAGAGGCCAGGGGCGCGCCGCTGGTCGAAGGCGTCATCGACCTGCCGGACCGCCTGCCGGGACCGGGCATCGACAATCTGGCCGCGCCGGGCGGTTTTGAACCGGGGTATGGCTTGCCGGGGGTAGGACAATGAGCGCCCGCACCCATATGCCCGTGGGTCAGGAGGCTATTGAGGCCAAAGGCTGGCTCGGGGCTCATAAATACCTGCTGCTGCGCCGCGCCAGCCAGCTGTTCTTTCTGGCCCTGTTCCTGCTGGGGCCGTGGTTTGGCATCTGGATCGTTCAGGGCACGCTGGCCGGGTCTCTGATTCTGGGCGTGCTGCCGCTGACGGACCCGTTGGTTCTGTCGCAAAGCGTGATCGCCGGGCACTGGCCTGAGCTGACGGCGCTGATCGGCGGGCTGATCGTTCTGTTGGCCTATGCGTTGATCGGCGGGCGGGTCTATTGTTCCTGGGTCTGCCCGATCAACCCGGTGACCGATGCCGCCAACTGGCTGCACCGCAAGCTGGACCTGCCGAAAGGCTGGCAGCCCAAACGCGGCACCCGCCTGTGGATATTGGCGACGGTTCTGATTGTCTCGGGCCTGACCGGCGTGATTGCGTGGGAGTTGATCAACCCGATCACCATGCTGCACCGCGGGCTGGTCTTTGGCATGGGCTTCGTCTGGGCCATGATCGCCGCGATCTTCGTCTTCGATCTGTTTGTCGCGCGCCACGGCTGGTGCGGGCATCTGTGCCCGGTCGGCGCGTTCTATGGGCTGGTGGGGTCCAAAGCGATGCTGCGCGTCAGTGCCGCCAACCGCTCTGCCTGTGACGACTGCATGGATTGTTATGCCGTCTGTCCCGAAAATCAGGTCATCTCGCCCGCGCTGAAGGGCAAGCCGGGCAGCACGCCGGTCATCCTGTCGCCCGACTGCTCCAATTGCGGCCGCTGCATCGATGTCTGCGCGGTCGACGTGTTCACCTTTACTCACCGGTTCGACGACCATGTCGCCGCACCTTCCGATCCAGTTGCCGCGTCCGATACACGCGCCGCCAGACCTATTTAAGGGAGTGCCAAGATGAAAAAATCAATCGTGACAGGCGGATTTGCCCTGATCCCCGTTTTGCTCCTGAGCGGGTTCGCCCTCGCGCAGTCAGCCCAGGTGCAGACTTTGCGCGGGGCCGAAGTGGACGAGCCGATTCCGCTGGATCAGATTCACGGCAATATCGAAAAGCGGATGCAGCGGAACTATCGCCACCAGCCGCCGCTGATCCCGCATTCGATCGAGCAGTACCAGATCGATATCCGGACCAATCAGTGCCTGTCCTGCCATGACTGGACCAAGGCGGGCGAACGCAATGCGCCGACCCTGTCGATGACCCACTATCTGGACCGCGAAGGCCGCGAGCTGGATCAGATTTCCGGCACCCGGTATTTCTGCAACCAGTGCCACGTGCCGCAGGCCAACGCCCCGGCGCTGGTCGATAACGTCTTTCAGCCGTCCTCCGGCAACTGATCCAACGCAAGATTGAAAGGAGCCGCGATATGGCAGACTCCCCCGAAAAACGCGGTTGGATTGGCCGCCTCTGGACCTGGATCTGGACCCCGGCGGTTGCCTTCAGTTCAGGCTTCCTGATCCTGGCGGGCTTTCTGGCCGGTATCCTGTTCTGGGGCGGATTCCACTGGACGCTGGAACTGACCAATACCGAGGAATTCTGCGTCTCGTGCCACACGATGGAAACCAATCTGGGCGAGTATCGCGAGACCATCCACTACAACAACCATTCGGGCGTCCGTGCGATCTGTTCCGATTGCCACGTGCCGCATGAATGGAACCACAAGATCAAAGCCAAGATCATGGCGGTCAAGGATGTCTATCACGAACTGGCCGGCACCATCAGCACGCCCGAGAAATACGAGGATCACCGGCTGGCGATGGCCTCTGCCGTATGGAAAAAGATGAAGGCGTCGGACAGCCGGGAATGCCGCAACTGCCACAATTTCGACTATATGGACTTTACCATTCAGGAAGCCCGCGCCGCATCCGAACACCAGCGCGCGATTGATGAAAACATGACCTGCATCGACTGCCATCAGGGCATCGCGCACAGCCTACCGCCGAATTATCTGGAGGAATACCAGAACGTTACCGAAGCGCTGAATGGCGAAGCAGACACGCCGCTGGAACAACAGGCGGCGGCAGACAGCGACGAAATCCGGTCATTTCTGGCCACGCGTACGGAATAAGTGAGGGCACAGTATGCTTGATATTCTTGGAACCATCGGCGGCAATGTCATCAGCCTGCCGGGCATTCTGGGTCTGGCGCTGGGCATGATGACCCGCAAGCTGTGGCTGGGTGCCCTGCTGGGCGGGCTGGTCGGCGTGTTCGAGACACTGGTTTTTGCCGGTTTTCAGTTCGCCCATGTCGAAACGCTGGAACTGCTGATCGCCGTCATCGTCGGCGTCTGCGCCGGTAGCCTGGGCACCGCCATTCGCCTGAAAGGGGCGACGGTCTGAACGCGCCTGTCTTCTGAACCTTGACGGAAAGCCCCCGCTTTTGGTGGGCTTTCCGATAATAACCCTGATCAAAAACATTAATTTATTCACTACATGCAGACTCGGCGGGTTTTACTGTGCTAGGTTGCGCCTTGAAGCTGGGGACTTCAGAGGGGCGACATGTCTCAGGACCTTGGGGGATGGCTGAGCGCGCACGGATTGTCTGACTACGCGCAAGCTTTTTTGGATAACAAGATCGATTTTGAAATTCTGCCCGATTTGACGGGCGACGATCTGATCGAAATTGGGGTAACTGCTGTCGGCGACCGCCGGCGATTGCTGCGCGCCATTGCCGAGCTTGAAAAGAGCATCGAGGAAACGGGGGCCACGCCCGAGGCCGCTCTGGAACCGGCGCGGCGGCAGGTCACGGTGATGTTTGCCGATCTGGTGGGGTTCACCAAACTGTCCAGCGAACTGGACGCCGAAGACCTGCACGAGTTGCTGAACGACTTTTTCAGCAAGGTCGACAGCGTGGTCGAAAAATACGGCGGCCGTATCGACAAACATATCGGCGACGCGGTGATGGCGGTGTTCGGCGCGCCGATTTCGCACACCAACGATACCGAACGGGCGGCGCGGGCGGCGCTGGATATTCATGCGGTGCTGCCCTCGCTGAGCCGCCCGCTGTCATGCCATATCGGCATTGCCTCCGGGCAGGTCATCGCCAGCACCACCGGCAGTCAGGCCCATACGGAATACACCGTCACCGGCGACGGGGTGAATCTGGCCTCGCGGCTGACCGATATATGCGATCCGGGTGAAACGCTGGTCTCGCATGACATCCAGCGCGCGCTGGGGCCACTGTTTGTCGGGGAAACCCTTGGAACCAAACCGATCAAGGGGCTGAATGACCCGGTCGAGGTCTGGCGGCTGGCCCGGCTGGCCCGCAACATCCGGACCCGGCGGCACAGGTTCATCGGGCGTGAACGGGAACTATCGCTGTTCTCGGCAACGTTCGAGCGTTGCCAGCGCCATGGCAAGGGCGAGGTTCACATCGTTCTGGGCGAACCCGGCATCGGCAAGACCCATCTGTCGGAACAGGTGGCCGAGATGGCACAAAGCCTGTCTTATTCCACCCACAACGGCGTCGTTATGGATTTCGGCGCGCGCGAGGGGCATTCGGCCATCCAGTCCGTGGCGCGCAGCATTCTTGGGCTGGAACCTTCGGACGATGCGGCGACCGGTGCGGCGGTGGCCAAAGACGCCATCGCCAAGGGCTGGGTCAGCCCCTCGAGCGCGGCGCATCTGAATGCCTTGCTGGAACTGGAACAGGACCCCGGACTGGCCGAGGTCTATGCGGCGATGGACAACAAGGCGCGGCTGCGCGGGCGGCGTCAGGTGGTCGACGAATTGCTGTCCAGCCGCAGCCAGCAGACGCCACTGCTGATCCAGATCGAGGATATCCACTGGGCCTCGGCCGATATCCTGACCGCCTGTTCCCATATCGCCGCCGCCACGCGGGATCTGCCCTGCGTGCTGATGATGACCAGCCGGGTCGAGGGCGATCCGATCAACCGGGACTGGCAGATGGGCACGGATGGCGCGCTGATTTCCAAGCTGGAACTGGCACCGATGGGCGAAGACCAGGCCCGCCGGCTGGTCGAGGAATTCACCGGCGTCGACCCCGAGCTGCTGGACGCCTGTGTCGAACGCGCCGGCGGCAACCCGCTGTTTCTGGAACAGCTTCTGCGCAACATTGATGTGCTGAAACGGGAAAGCGTGCCCGGCAGTATTCAGGGCATCGTGCAATCCCGTCTGGACGCTTTGGATCGCAAAAGCCGCACGGCGATTCAGGCGGCCTCGGTCCTGGGGCAGCGCTTCTCGCCCGAAGTGCTGAATTTCACATTGGGCGAGGGGCATTTGGACACGACCAACCTGATCCGCTCGGCCCTGATCCGCGAAGCGGATGCCGATCTGATGTTTGCCCATGCTCTGATCCGGGACGGGTCTTATGCCACACTGGTCAAATCGGAACGCGCGCGCCTGCACCGGCAGGCGGCGAAGTGGTTCGAGGATCGCGACGCCACCCTGCGGGCGCGGCATCTGGATCGGGCGGGGGCGAACAATGCCGCGCAGGCCTATCTGGAAGCCGCCGAAAACCTGATACAAGCCTTCCAGTTCGACGATGCCAGCACCCTGATCGACCGCGCGTTGGAACTGCCGTCGCCCGCCGGTGTCCGGTTCGACCTGCTTTGCGCGCGCGGCGAAACGCATCGCCTGCAAGGGTTGTCGGACGGGGCGCTGACCGAGTTCAAGGACGCCGCCCAGCATGCCGAGACCGACGAACAGATCAGCCGGGCCCATATCGGGCTGGCGCAGGCTGCGCGGCAGGCGAGCCTGTATCAGGACGCGCTCGAGGCGCTGGATACCGCCGAGGCTGCGGCGGAACGCTGCGGCTCGGAACGGGATGTGGCGCAGATCAATTACGTGCGGGGCAACGTCTACTTCCCGCTGGGCCGCGTCGAAGAGGCGCTGCAGGCCAACGAACGCGCGTTGTCGCTGGCGCGCAAGCTGGAATCGGCCCGGCTGGAAGTGGGCGCGCTCAGCGGTTTTGGCGATGCCAACTTCATGAACGCCACCATGCAGACCGCAACCGGGTTTTATACCCAGGCGGTGGAACGGGCGCGGGAAAAGGGGCTGGTGCGCGATCTGGCGGCCAATCTGCACAACCTCAGCGTGGCGCGGAGCTATACCGGCGATGTGCGGCAGGGCATGGCGGATGCGAATGAATCGATCGAGGTGTCGCAGAAGTATTTTGCTTTCATCCCGGAATGCGTCGCCCAGACCTGTCTGGGGGTTGCGCAGATCTTTTTGGGCGAGGTGGATCAGGCGCTGGACTCGTTCCGGGTCTCTGCCGAGATCGCCAACCGCGTCGGGGCCAAACGGCTTGAGGCGCAGGCGCTGGAACATCTGGCCCGCACACAGGTCTATGCCGGGCAGATGGACGAAGCGCGCAAAACCGGACGGCAAGCGGTTGAGATCGCGCTGGAACATGGCCGCAATTTCGTGGGCCCCAAGGCGCTGTCGGCCTTGGCGATGGCCGAGACCGACCGGGACGAACAGGATCGCCTGCTGAAGCTTGGGGCCGAGATCATTGCCGAGGGCAGCGTCGGCCACAGCCACCTGCATTTCTACCCCGATGCCAGCGCCGTCATGCTGTCGCGTCAGGATTGGGATGCAGCCCTGCACTATGCCGACGGGCTGGCACAGTTCACTGCCGGTGAGCCCTTGCCGATGGTCGATCTGTCGATCCGGCAGGCGCGGCTGCTGGCCGAAAGCGGACAGCAAGACATCGCGCCATCCTCCCACGAAGATTTTGCCGCGTTGCAGGCCGGGTTCGATCAGATGGGCATCACCCAATCCTTGCTGGGGCGTGTGGATTTTCTGATCACCTGATCCGGGGGCCAGCGGGCGCATGAGCGTAGAAAAGAAGGTCTGGCTGATTTCCATCCTCGTCACGCTGGGTCTGGCGGGCCTGCTGTTCAAGCTGTGGGTCGATCTGAACCATTTCGAAGGCGACCCGACGCAATTGCACGATCAGGCTTTGGTGGACCGGTATCTGGCCTCGCTCGACAATCCGCCGGATTACCGGGTCAATACCGGGATATTCATCAAGTCCTTCGGTTTCATCGGGGCCAGCGATATCCGTGTCAGCGGCTATATCTGGCAGCACTACCAGGACGGCGTGCATGACGCGATCAAACCAGCGGTGGGCGAAATCGGCTTTATCCTGCCCGAGGCGGTCGATGCCGCCAATGGCACCATCCAGGAAGTCTACCGGATGCCCCAACCCCAGGGGGAACTGATCGGCTGGTATTTCGAACAGACCCTGCGCCAGAGTTTTGACTACACCAGCTATCCGTTTGACCACAAAACCGTCTGGGTGCGGTTCTGGCCGGCCCCGTTCGATATCGACGTGGCGCTGATCCCGGATTTCGCCGCCTATCCGGCCACCGGGCCAAAGGACATTTTCGGCATCGACAACCAGATCGTCATGGGCACGTGGGAGCGTGAGAATACCTATTTCGACTATAAACTCTCCGATCTGGATACCACGCTGGGGATCAGCCAGAACGACTTCAAAACCGGCACGCCCGAGCTGCATTATAACTTCGTCATCAAGCGCAATTTCGCCAACGCTTTCATCGTGCACATGATCCCGCTGATCGTGGTGACGATGCTGCTGTTCGGAGCGGTGATGACCGTCACCCGCCGCGAAGGGCTGATGGAGCGGCACAATTTCAACACCTCAAGCGTGATCGGCACCTGCTCGGTCCTGTTCTTCGTGATCCTGCTGGCCCATGTGCAGCTGCGCGAAGGCTTCGCGGGCTCACCGGTGATCTACATGGAATCGTTTTTCTTCCTGATGTATTTCCTGCTGCTGGCAGTGTCGGTGAACACCTATCTGTTCGCGTCCGAGGCCGCGCCTGCGCTACGGATCATCCATTACAAGGACAACCTGATCCCCAAAGCCGGATTCTGGCCTTTCGTGCTTTTGTGCATGGTGGCGATCACCGCCTATAACCTGAGCCTGAAGGAAGAACCCGACCACGGGGCCGAGTTCTTAGGCCTTGAGGCGGGCGGCTAGACCTTGGCCTCGCGCCCCTCTTTCAGAGTGCCGGTTGCCATGTCCAGCGTATATTCCTCGACCACCTGCGAGGCACCTTTTTCCCATTCGCCCAAATACTTCTCGGGGTGGGCGATCACATAGGCATAGGCGGGCTTTTTCACATCGCCGATCATCACGTTGATGCGCTTGCGGATATACACGTTGTCCGGCGAATCCGGCCCATGAAACCCTTCGAGCTTGTCCAGCTCTTTCAGGCCCGAGGAGCTAACGCGATAGACCTCGCCCCGGATCTGCTTGCCCCGGCCTTTCTGACCGACCAGCGTGGCCATGCGATGCAGGTAGTCGCAATTGGGGTTGTCGCAATAGGGCTCGTTGGGAACGATCAGCGGCATCGGCTGGCGGGTCGTGGCCTCACCCACGAAATCGCTTAGCACTTCGGCATGGGCCGCGTGGTTCGGGAACCCTTTCTTGAGCGAGCCATAGGTGAAATAGAGGTACGTTTTCTCGCGATCGCGCACCAGATCGACGCCGCTGTCTTCCGGTTCAGGCGGGGGCACCGAATTGGCCTGCGCCCAGGCCTTTAGCCTGTCCTGGATTTCATCCAGTATCCGGATGTTCTCGTCATTCCTGGTGTCTTCGACAAACTGCAGGCAGGACGAGGCATCGATACCGTCGGCGGACAGCAGCAGATCGACCATCCCGGGTGAGTTGTTCATGGCTGCCACATGCAGGGCGGTAAAGCCGTGGTCATTGGTGGCGTTGACGTTGATGCCGCGTTTGATCAGCTCTTTTGCGGCCTGATGATCCGGTTTGCCCAGAATATTGCAGCCTTCCTCGTCATTCTCGTTCAACTCGCCTTCGCCGCCTGCGGCGTAGTGCAACAGCGTGTCGCCGTTCTGATCGTCCACGATGTCAACGCCCGCCACGCCGTTATCCAGCGCATCGAACACCGGCTGCCACTTGTCGAACGTGTCCGAGGCTGCGGCCTCCTGCGCCCAGCGGCAAATGTTGTGTTCGTGATCTTCCAGCTCTTCCAGCGCCTCTTCCAGCACATCCATGATCTGATCGGGCAGGGCCATCATCCCGATTCCCATCATGCCGTTCGACAGCCGCCCCTTGCGGGGCCCGACCAGATCGACCCCCAGCCTGCGCAGCTTTTCGACATTGTTCTGCGTGGTGATATTGTTCCACATGTTGGTATTGCAGGCCGGGCACAGGATCACCGGCTTGTTGCGGTACTGCCAGGCGACAAAGATCGAGGTCAGCAGATTGTCGGCGATCCCGTTGGCGATCTTGCCCATTGTGTTGCAGGTCACCGGTGCCACGATCACGCAATCCGCCCAGTCGCACAGCGCCAGATGCGAGGCGCGCACCGGCATGTCGAACTTCATGTAGCGGAAGTTCCATTCGTCATCGTCGCGGTAATAGTCATTCGGCCCGACCCGCGCGGCGATGCGCTTTTCCCCGAAATCCTTGAAGAACTTCTCGGCCGACACTGACGGAATCAGCTTCACGTTGTGACCGGCATCGGTGATCTTTTCGACCAGCGTCGGGATTTTATCCGCCGCCGAAGACCCGCAGGCGCAGAGCAGGATATTGCGCCGCCCGGTCGGGGCGTCGGTCAGGCCGCCCTTGGGATAGCCGAAGATATTCTTGTCCAGGCTGGGCGATTCCGCGCGCGCGGACACCGCCATATTGGCCTCGCGCATCCGATCCTGCAGGATGCCTTCGTCGACCATGTCCAGAATATCCTGAAGGTCGTCGCGTTTGCTGATGCATTTCTTGTCGAAAAACAGATAAGGAACCGAGCTTTTGCTAGTGGTTGCGACCAGATCGCGCCGCATCTTGCGCGCCGTGGGATCGCGCCCGGCGACGTTTACCAGCACCACATCCGTTGCGCCGATATTGGATATGACGCTTTTGAGCATGTAGGACATCGGGTCCTCATCCTCGTAAAACAGCACCGCCGTGTTGTTCGCGATCAGGGATGCGACATCGTTCGGGTCTTCCGGCGGATCGACCTCTTCAATCACCAGCAGCTCGGGGCTTTCGACGAAACGCAGGCCGCGGAAGATGTTGCCGCGCGGGGCCTGCCACACCTGCGAGGTTGCGGGGCTCATGTCCACGATCGTCACCAGATCGGTGTCTTCGTCATAATCAACGCACAGGCACCAGAATTCCTCGAGCAGCGCGGTTTCCAGAAAGACCTTTTTGGGCCGTTGAATGGCTTTCGAGCCCAGAACGCGGTTGAAGTCGATATTGATCATCAGGTGGCGCTTTTTCGTGCCCTTCAGGTTTGTCTCCTTGTCCTGCAGGCTTTGCAGATGGGATTTGAACCAGTCCTCGGCGGATTGGATCGCCTTGTCTTGCCGGGTCGCAAAGCTGTGGTAGGAACTGCCCAGATGCGTGTCTTCGGCCTGGCTCAGGTATTTGTCCGCCATGTCGTGCATTTCTTCGGCAGTGGCCACCCGGCTGACGGCATCCTGAAAGGACGAACCGGTCAGCCGTAGCAGCTTGTCTTCATCCACCTGATGGTCGCCGTGGATGGCCAGACTTTCGACCAGAACTCCCAGACTGTTCATGTTCGGGCTGGCACGGCGGAACAGGTTGCGCCGCTTCTTGGGGTCTTCGGCCATATAGTGGGTGGGGTCGATGTAGTTGCAGGGCTGATCGAAGGTTTTAAGATGGGTTTTGACCGCCGCGCGGGCCGAAAAACGCAAGATGCCGCGCGACCGCATCGAGGTTCCGTCGCGGTCCGACATCCCCTCCCACAGGCGGGTGGCGGTTGTGACCCACAGCTTGCCGTATTTCTCGGGGTGGACATCCATCATATGCACCAGACCGGTGCTGGGGTTGCACTTGGCGATGATGGCAAAGTGACCGCCGGGCATGTTGTCTTTGCCATGGGCAACGCCGACCTGAAAATTTGCCACCAGAATGTCATTGTCGCCGCCAAAACGGTTGGATTCGTCGATGGCGTCCAGCAGTTTCTGCACGTCGGTCCGGTCTTCATCCATGAAATAGGCCTGAACCTGCACCCGGTCCCGCAGCCCTTGCGAATGGATATAGGTGCAGGCGACATCGAACAGCTCGCCCAGCGAAATCCCGTCATTCACCACAAAGGACGAGGGCAGCGCGCATTCGCGGAAAATATCGTTGACCTCGCAGCTGAACCCCAGCGCCGACATGCTCAGCGCGGCGGCAGTGACGCTGCAGCAATTGATCGGCTGCTGAAACTCATGCAAGTGGACATTGACTAGATCGCCGAACATCGTGCCGATACATGGCTTGCGAATGTCTGTGGGGATCTGCTTCCAGTTCTGGCTCGACAGATAGGCCAGCCGGGTCCCGTCCAGCGCCAGCGCTTCAAGGCTGACGGGGATATCGGAAATCTCAAGATGCTCTTCGTAGAAATAGTCGCCAACATCGGCGCTGGCCAAAGGGGTGCCGTTCTGGCGCAGCTGGACGCTGCCGCGCAGCACCACATACATGCCATGCGCCGGCAATACCGCATTCGCGGTCACTTCGATGAACTCGAACTGCGGCTTGATCGCGCTTGTGTCCACGTCCACGCCTTCGCCGGGTATGACGGCATAAATCAGGCTCAGGTCTGCATCGGTTGGGTTAAAGGCTCTCGACTCGGCGATTTGATCTGTAGACACGACTGATATCCCCCCTGAAGTGTGTCGCAAATATCGTCAATCAACCAGCGCAGCGTGTTGATATCAGGTGCGGAGATGTTCGGGCCAAACAGCAATACAGACCCGTCCGTCGATATGTCTTGCGCTGGTCGGGCCGGATTCCTGCTGCAAATACAGCGAACAAAATGGCCCAATAGCCTGCACAGTATCCCATTCCAAAACAAAAATCACCGATGCAGTTCAGCGGGCCGGGTTTGAACTGCGGGTCAGTTTGAAGTGGGCCTGACCTGTCGTTTTTCCAAAACTTCCATCATAATGACGGCTAAACCGTCTGTTTCGTCAAGATTGGCCCTGCAAAACGACGGAATTTTACCCCATTCTTAATGAAAACCATGAATAAGGAGGCGCGCAATGTCCTGGAATGTTTGCGTTGTTGGGGCTGGCAAGATCGGGCAGATGATCGCCACGCTGCTCAGGGGATCGCCCAATTATCACGTCACGGTCGCGGATCACGACCTGAAAGCGCTGGCCGAGATCGCCCGGATGGGCATCGCGACCATACAGATCGACGCCAGTGACGATACGGGTCTGGCCAAGGGTCTGACCGGGTTCGACGCGGTGATCTCGGCCGCCCCGTTCTTTCTGACCCCCGCCATCGCCGCCGCCGCCAAAGCCGCCGGGGCGCATTATTTTGACCTGACCGAGGATGTCGCCGCGACCAACGCCGTGCGCGAACTGGCGGCAGACAGCGACACCGCCTTTATGCCGCAATGCGGGCTGGCACCGGGCTTTGTCGGCATCGCGGGTGCTTCACTGGCGGCTGAGTTCGACCAGATCGACAGCCTGCATATGCGGGTGGGGGCGCTGCCGCTCTATCCGACCAATGCGCTGAAATACAACCTGACATGGTCCACGGACGGCTTGATCAACGAATACTGCAACCCCTGCGATGCCATCGTGAACGGCGAACGGGTCAAGACCGCGCCGCTGGAAGATTATGAGGTTCTGGGCCATGACGGCGTGGAATATGAATGTTTCAACACCTCGGGCGGTTTGGGCACGTTGCCCGAAACGCTCGAGGGCAAGGCGCGCGCGGTGTCCTACCGCTCGATCCGCTATCCGGGCCATTGCGAGATCCTGAAGCTGCTGCTGCATGATCTGGGGCTGGAACGCCGCCGCGATCTGCTGAAAGAGATTTTCGAAGCCGCCCTGCCGCGCACCGATCAGGATGTGGTGCTGGTCTATTGCACCGCCAAGGGCCTGATCGACGGCACGCTGCGCGAGAAATCCCTGATCAACAAATCCTTCGCGCGCGAGATCAACGGACAGGTCTGGAGCGCCATTCAGGTCACCACCGCAGCGGGTGTTCTGGGCGTCGTCGATCTGATGCGCAGCGGCGCGCTGCCCGCCAAGGGCTTTGTCCGGCAAGAGCAGTTGAAGCTTGCCGATTTCCTGAACACCGAATTTGGCCGGCTCTACCGCGCCGGTGATGTAACCCCACAGAACAAGGCGGCCTGAGACATGAAAGACATCGTGATGACAGCAGAAACCACCCTGGCAAAACTGGACCTGACCGCGGCAGAGCTGACCGGCGGCAGTCTGAAAGTGACCTCACCCATCGATGGCCGCGTGCTGGCCGAGCTGCATGAAACACCCGTGGCCGGGATGGAGGCCATCTTTGCCCGCGCCAAATCGGCCTTCAAGGCGTGGCGGCTTGTTCCCGCGCCGCGCCGGGGCGAACTGATCCGCCTGCTGGGCGAAGAACTGCGCGCCGCCAAGGACGATCTGGGCGCGCTGGTCAGTTGGGAGGCGGGCAAGATCACATCCGAAGGTCTGGGTGAAGTGCAGGAGATGATCGATATCTGCGACTTTGCCGTGGGCCTGTCGCGTCAGCTTTACGGTCTGACCATCGCCTCGGAACGCCCCGGCCACCGGATGATGGAAACCTGGCATCCGGCAGGCCCGGTCGGCGTGATCACCGCTTTCAACTTTCCGGTCGCCGTGTGGTCGTGGAACACGGCGCTTGCGCTGGTCTGCGGCGATCCGGTGATCTGGAAACCGTCCGAGAAGACGCCGCTGACCGCGATGGCCTGCCAGAAGATCTTCGAACGCGCGCTGGCCCGGTTCGGCGACGCGCCCGAAGGCTTGCTGCAAACGCTGATCGGTGGCGCCGCGCTGGGCGAGGCTTTGGTCGCCAGCGAGGACGTCCCGGTCATCTCGGCCACCGGATCGACCCGCATGGGCCGGGCGGTTGCGCCCATCGTCGCGCAACGCTTCGGCAAGTGCATTCTGGAACTGGGCGGCAACAACGCGATGATCGTGGGCCCCTCGGCCGATCTGGAAATGGCGGTGCGCGCCATCGTGTTCTCGGCTGTCGGAACGGCGGGTCAGCGCTGCACCAGCCTGCGCCGCCTAATCGTGCACAATTCGATCCGCGAGGAGCTGGTCGCACGGCTGAAGAAAGCCTATGCCGGTCTGCCCATCGGCGATCCGCTGGCCGAAGGCACCCTGATCGGACCACTGGTGGACGAAGCCGCCGGCGCTGCGATGACCGCTGCGCTCCAGGCAGCAGAAGGCGAAGGCGGCACAGTCTTCGGCGGCAACCGCGTGACCGAGGGCGTGCCCGCAGGCGTCTATATGGAACCCGCCATCGTCGAAATGCCGGACCAGACCGCGACCGTGAAGACCGAGACCTTTGCCCCGATCCTCTATGTCATGGGCTACGATGATTTCGACGATGCGCTGGCGTTGCAGAATGACGTGCCGCAAGGCCTGTCCTCCTGCGTGTTCACGCTGAACATGCGCGAGGCGGAACAGTTCCTGACCGCAGCCGGGTCGGATTGCGGCATTGCCAACGTCAATATCGGCCCCTCGGGCGCCGAGATCGGCGGCGCCTTTGGCGGTGAGAAGGAAACCGGCGGCGGTCGCGAAAGCGGCTCGGACGCGTGGAAGGCCTATATGCGCCGTCAGACCAACACGGTGAACTATTCCGCCGAGCTGCCGCTGGCGCAGGGCGTGAAGTTCGACATTTAAGTTATAGCCCGGCGGTTTTCGGGCCGCCGGGCTTAATCCGAAAACAGGTAGTCCAGCCACATCACGGCCTGCGCCTTTTCCGGCCCGACACCGAGAAACGCGGCCATCGCAGCCTCATTCTCGGCTGCCTCCGCCGTCTGGCGAATGCGCAGATAGCCGTCGATCCCGGCCCCCCGGATCAGTTCCGATTCATGCGCCAGATCGTTGCGAATGGTGGGCAACAGCCGCGCGACGGTGTCCTCGGGGCTGTTTTCGCCCGCCAGCCCGATGCGGCGCGCATGGCCGATCAGATACTCGTCCGAGTATTCGCACTCGATCTCCAGCACCCGCGTCCGGGCCGTGTCGCCACAGAAATCCTGAATGACGTCCAGATTGGCCGGGTCCAGACACAGGACCAGCCTGTCGGTCTCGAAATGCGCAAACAGCATGCCCACCACCGCGCGCCGATGGCGGGAGCGCTTTTTCAGGGTCGTCTCGATGCCGCCCAGATCGGGCAGGGGGGTTTCTTCTTCGTTGAACAGGTATTCGATACAGGGAATATCGGTTTCGCTGGCGATCTGATCGACCAGCCGCTTGGCGACATGCCATTTCTTGCAGACCACCAGAAACAGCTCGCGCTCGGGGCCCAGAGTATTCGCGGCCTCCCAGAACCGCTGGCCGAAGCGGCGGCCGACCCGCCCGCGACCGGTCAGAAAGGCGTGCAGGTTGCGCCCCTCTCCCGAGATCGGAAAGTCGATCCCGTCGCGGGCGTAAAGCGCTCCCAGCCGCTCTTTCAACTCCAGCGCCTCGGGGCTGATTTTGCGGGCGAACAGGTAATCCTGACCCAGCAGCATGTCATAGTGGTCGTTGTAGAAGGTCACCGGCATGCCGTAGTCGGAAAACATCAGAAATGTCAGCGTGCGGTTTTCGATCTCGCGTTTCGGCACAAGATGGCGGACGAGGGTCTGAAAGAAGGTCTCATCCGGGATCCAGGTGGTCGAGAAGAACCGGATCACATCGCGGCGCTGTTGCAGGAAATCCAAGATCATCTCGACCGTGCGGCGGCGCAGGCACCACCACTGGCTGCCGATCATCACCTGAATATCCGCCGGAATCTCGCGGATCAGGCCAAAGCGTTTCTGCATCTCATAGGCGGCATAAAACCGACCGGCCTGCGTGCGTTCGTTGAAATAGTGACGATAGATCAGCCGGTCTTCCTTCATGCCGGTCTTGATCCAGTTGCTGTCAAAGAAGTCGTGGCTTTCGATGAAATCCACGTCGTTTTCATCCAGAAAGCGATGCGCGTATTCCGCCGTTTTGATCGCCATGCAATCGCCCGACAGCATGTAGAAATGCGTGGCGCGCGGAAACGCGTCCACCGCCGCCTGCAACGCGTTCAGTGAGGCCTGAACCAGCGACCACTCGCCCCAGCCGCATTTGATCCGCTTGGCGGCAAAGGTCACGTTCGGGTTGTCCTTGAACGCGGTCCGGATGCGGTCATAGCTTTCCGCCTTGGCGCGCGCGTCGAAGTGAATCGCGATGCAATCCCCGGCGGCGGTCAGTTGCTCGGCCTGCGCGATGATCGCGTCAGGGTCTTTGTGGCACAGCAAAATATAGGCAATCTTTGCCATCGAGGGTACGCAATTTCCGTTTCTGCCCGTTTGCATCCGTGATACTGAGGATGAGCGATTGAATAAACAGAATATTTTTGGTTCTTTGGCACCAGATGCTGGCCTATCACCCTGATATCTGACCAGCGCAGGAGGCACAGCAGATGGGTTTTCCCGGCACCTGGATGACCGAGAGCGAAAGCATGGTGTACCGTGTGGTGCCGAAATGTGCCTGCTCGACCATCGGTCAGATCATGTATTATTCGGATCACGGCCGGTTCTTTGACGGCGACATTCATGATGCCAAGGATGGCATGCATAAATGGGCGTTTGATGGCAGTCAGGGCCAGATTTCCAGCAATGTGCGCAACCATGCCTCGTATTCCTTTACCTGCGTGCGCAATCCCTACACCCGGATTCTGAGCTCATTCTTCGACAAGATCTGCGGCATCCAGCGCAACGGCAAGCGCTATCGCGGCAATCTGGTGCCGACGCTGATCTACAATTACGGGATCGAGGTGGGCGGCGACGATGGCAAGGGCGAGTTCGACCAGATCGCCAGCTTCCGCCGGTTCCTGCTGTTTGCCCGCGACACGATCCGTTGGCGGCGCCCGATGGACCCGGATATTCACTGGTCGGCCATGTCGGGGCATGTGTCCACCTTCATCGTGAATGGCGGGCGGTATGACCGGATTTTCTGGACCGAAGCCTTCAATGACGGCATGCAGGGCGTTCTGGATCACGTGGACACCGCGCATCGGGTGACCTTGTCCGATATCCCGCGCTTCAACGAATCCGAAGGCCATGGCCCCAAGCGGGCGCATCCGGTCGAGGATTACTTCGACGACCTGTCGATGCATCTGGTCTATGAGATCTACAAACAGGATTTCGAACTTTTCAGATACGATTTCGAAAACCCCGCCAACAAGATGCCGGTGGGCGAGATCGATCTGGATGAGGTGCACGCGAAGCTGGGCGATTGACGGGCAATGGATGACCCCGGCAGAGGTGCATCTGCTTGGAACTTGATTTGCAGGTGAGTGACTGCTGCGAGCCCTTCGCAACAAATGCTGCGAACGTAACGAATGGCTGCTATGACGAGTTGGCTAGGATGCAGTATGAGGTTTACCAAATTCAATGTTTGAAAAGGTTCTGTGTCTTTGGGCGTGGGGATCACCTGAAACACCTATGCAGCGATTAGGTGCATTCTTGATGATGTTGGTGTCTGTTTTTGCCGCTGCAATCACATTGGGTGCTGTTTCTCAGGCTTTCGACAAAACTTGGACCGTCTCAGGAGTAGCCGCAAGTGTATTTGGTGTCGGAGTGATGTCGCTCTTACTCCCTACCGGGCTGGCTCACGGTTTTGCGGCGGCTTTTCCTCTGGTTTTTGATCGTTGGAAGCATAAGCGAAACATGCGATTGGGAGACTATGTGATGCTACAGCTGGATGGTCTTAAGTTCTTTTATTCGCTTTTAGGTTGGACTAGCTCAATTGGATTGGTCGCACTTATTGCCTATCTGCTAGTGTCCTAGGTCGCATAGCCCGTCGCGTTTCGTCAAACACTGCAGCCATTTGAGGGTTTGTTCCAAATGACCGCAAAGTCCGCACGGCAGAACAAAAACAGCCCACCGGATAGGTAGACCGTTTTTGTTGAGCGGTTTCTAACTCAGACCTGACGCACAGCCCCTCTGGCTGCGCTGGTGGTCAGCTTGGCATAGGCTTTGAGAGCCGTGGACACTTTCCGTTTGCGCGGCTCCGCCGGGTGCCATCCCTTTTCGTCCTGCTCTTCGCGGCGGGCGGCGAGGTCTTCGTCGGACACGGCCAGATGGATCGTGCGGTTGGGGATGTCGATCTCGATCTTATCGCCGGTTTGCACCAGGCCGATCTCGCCGCCTTCGGCCGCCTCGGGTGAGACGTGACCGATCGACAGCCCCGAGGTGCCGCCCGAGAATCGCCCATCCGTCAGCAGCGCGCAGGCTTTGCCCAGACCTTTGGATTTCAGGTATGAGGTCGGGTACAGCATTTCCTGCATCCCCGGACCGCCGCGCGGGCCTTCGTAGCGGATCACCACCACGTCGCCTTCGACCACCTTGCCGGTCAGAATATCGCTGACCGCCTGATCCTGGCTTTCGCAGACATAGGCCGAGCCGGTGAATTTCAGGATGTTCTCATCGACCCCGGCGGTTTTCACGATACAGCCGTCGCGGGCGATGTTGCCGAACAGAACCGCCAGACCGCCATCCTGACTGAACGCGTGCTCTTTCGACCGGATCACGCCGCCCTCGCGGTCGGTGTCCAGCTCTTTGTACCGGTTCGACTGGCTGAACGCCTGCGTCGTGCGTACGCCGCCCGGCGCGGCCTTGAACAGGTCCTGCGCCCGTGGGTTGTTGGCGATCTTGATGTCCCAGTTGGCAATCGCCTCGCCCATGGTGGCCGAATGCACCGTGTGGCAATCCTCGTGCAGCAGGCCCGCGCGGCTAAGCTCGCCGAGGATCGAGAAGATGCCGCCAGCGCGATGAACATCCTCCATATGCACATTCTCGGTGTTGGGCGCGACCTTGCACAGGCAGGGCACCTTGCGGCTCAGATGGTCCATATGGCTCATGTTGAAATGCACCTCGCCCTCGTGCGCGATGGCCAGAAGGTGCAGCACGGTGTTGGTGGACCCGCCCATCGCAATGTCGAGACTCATGGCGTTCTCGAAGGCTTCAAACGTGGCAATCTCGCGCGGCAGGAAGCCTTTCTCGTCCAGATCGTAGTGCCGTTTGGTGATCTCGACGATGCGGCGACCGGCTTCAAGGAACAGCTCTTTGCGGTCCGAGTGCGTCGCCAGCGTCGACCCGTTGCCCGGCAGCGCCAGACCCAGCGCCTCGGCCAGACAGTTCATCGAGTTGGCGGTGAACATGCCCGAGCACGAGCCGCAGGTGGGGCAGGCGTTCTCTTCGATATGTTTCACCTGCTCGTCGGTGTATTTGTCATCGGCGGCGGCGACCATCGCGTCCACAAGGTCGATCTTTTTCACGTCCAGATCTTCGATGTCGATCTTGCCCGCCTCCATCGGCCCGCCCGAGACAAAGATCGCGGGGATGTTCAGGCGCATCGCAGCCATCAGCATGCCCGGCGTGATCTTGTCGCAGTTCGAAATGCAGACCATCGCATCGGCGCAATGCGCGTTGACCATGTATTCCACCGAATCCGCGATCACCTCGCGCGAGGGCAGGGAATACAGCATTCCGTCATGGCCCATGGCGATGCCGTCATCCACGGCGATGGTGTTGAACTCTTTGGCAACGCCACCAGCCGCCTCGACCTCGCGCGCGACCATCTGGCCCAGATCTTTCAGATGCACGTGGCCCGGCACAAACTGGGTGAACGAGTTGACGATGGCGATGATCGGCTTGCCGAAATCGTCGTCGCCCATACCGGTGGCGCGCCACAGGCCGCGCGCGCCCGCCATGTTGCGGCCATGGGTCGAGGTTCTGGATCGGTAAAGTGGCATGATGCTGTTTCCCTAATGCTCCGGTTGCGGTATCCGGGGTTTGTGCGTTATAGCGCACGTATCACATGTGCGCTATAACGCACAAGAGGATTCGCGGGACGGGGACATGAGCTCGGACGATATTACACTGAAACTGCGGGACGTGCGGGCCGCGTCGGGGCTGAGCCTGTCGAAAGTGTCGGAACTGACCGGCGTCAGCAAAGCCATGCTGGGCCAGATCGAGCGCGGCGAATCCAGCCCGACGATTGCCACGCTGTGGAAGATTGCCAAAGGGTTCCAACTGCCGCTCAGCGCGCTGATCGGCGCGGCGGCGATGCGGACCCCGGCGGATGCGGGCGTGTTCCAGTCCGTGACCTTTCCCGGCAGTCTGCAGGTCAAGATCGTGTTTCCCTTCGATCCGGCGCTGGGGGCCGAGACCTTTCACGTGGAGCTTTCGCCGAACCAGAGCCACGATTCGCCCGCCCATGAAACCGGCATGACCGAAGAGGTGTTCGTTCTGGACGGCACGCTGGACGTGCTGCGGGACGGGGAATGGGTTGCATTGACCGCTGGTCAGGGGTTGCGCTTTGCGGCGGACCTGCCGCATGGGTATCGCGCCGGTGCCAAGGGCGCGCGGTTCCTCAACATGCATCACTACCGGCAACAGGCTGCGGCGGGCTAAGGCCTGTCGGGCCGCGCTGAAACAGGGGCAGATATGGCAGATTTCATCGAAACATTGACGCTGGCCGATGCGGTCGGGTCCTTTGGCGCCTTGCTCGTGGTCGCCGCCTATTTCGCGACGCAGATGCGGATGATGAACTCGGACGATCTGGCCTTTCCGGTCGTCAATCTGCTGGGGTCGGTTCTGATCGTGTATTCCCTGCTCGAGAATTTCAATCTCGCCTCGATGCTGATCGAAGGTTTCTGGATTGCAATCAGCCTGGTCGGCATTGTCCAGTTTTTTCGCCTGCGCCGCGCCCGCTAGGCCCGTTGCGCCCATCCAGCCTTGAACCCGCATGCGCGCGCGTATAGGGAAAACCCAAGCGCGCTTTGGGGAGGCTTTGATGCAGGACGATCCGAAAACCCTCGTTTCTACCGAATGGCTTGCCGCCCATCTCAAGGACCCGGACCTGCGGGTTCTGGACGGATCGTGGTATCTGCCCGCGCAGAACCGCGATGCCAGGGCCGAATACGACGCGGCCCATATTCCCGGCGCGCGGTTCTTCGATATTGACGAGATCTCCGATCACCGCTCGGACCTGCCGCATATGGCCCCGCCGGTCGAGAAATTCATGTCGCGCCTGCGGGCGATGGGCGTCGGCGACGGGCATCAGGTGGTGGTCTATGACGGCGCAGGGCTGTTCTCGGCGGCGCGGATCTGGTGGCTGTTCCGCCTGATGGGGCAGGAAAACGTCGCCGTGCTGGACGGCGGTTTCCCCAAATGGCAGGCCGAAGAGCGCGAGGTCGAGGACCTGCCGCCGATGATCCGCGACCGCCACATGACCGTGCGCGTTCAGAACCATCTGGTGCGCGACGTCACGCAGGTGTCGGCGGCATCGAAGCTGAACGACCACGAGATCATCGACGCGCGGTCGGCCACCCGTTTTGCCGGGGGCGAGCCCGAGCCGCGCGCAGGGTTGCGGGCCGGACACATCCCCGGTGCGCGCAATGTGCCCTTCGGCGGTTTGCTGAACAAGGATGGCACGATGAAATCGCCCGAGGATTGCCGGGCTGTGTTCGAGGCCGCAGGCGTGGACCTGTCGAAACCGGCGATCACATCCTGCGGGTCAGGCGTGACCGCCGCGATCCTCAGCCTTGCGCTGGAGCGCATGGGCAAGAAAGACCACTCGCTTTATGACGGCTCCTGGGCTGAATGGGGTGCCTTCCCCACCCTGCCCGTCGCAACCGGAGAGACCTGATGTTCGAGAACCTCAAACCGCAGCCCGCCGACAAGATTCTGGCGCTGATGCAGATGTACCGCGACGACCCGCGCGATCAGAAGATCGATCTGGGCGTGGGGGTCTACAAAAACGCCGAGGGCGTGACCCCGGTGATGCGCGCGGTGAAAGCGGCGGAAAAGCGCATTCTGGAAGAGCAGGAGAGCAAGGCCTATACCGGACTGGCCGGTGATCCGGCCTATGCGGATGCGATGATCGGTCTGATCCTTGGCACGTCGGTCCCACGCGGCAACATCGCCGCTGTGGCAACCCCCGGCGGCACCGGTGCCTGCCGTCAGGCGTTCGAGATGATCCGCATGGCCAACCCCTCGGCCCGTGTCTTTGTGTCCAACCCGACCTGGCCGAACCACCTGTCGATCCTGAACTATCTGGGGATGGAGATGGTTCCCTATCGCTATTTCGACGGTGAAACCCGTGGCGTCGATTTCGACGGCATGGTCGAGGACCTGAAAACCGCCAAACCGGGCGACGTGGTTCTGCTGCATGGCTGCTGCCACAACCCGACCGGCGCGAACCTGAACCTGGTGCAGTGGCAAGAGGTGGTGAACCTGATCAACGCGCAGGGCCTCGTGGCGATGATCGACATTGCCTATCAGGGTTTTGGCGACGGGCTTGAGGAAGACGCGCAGGCGACCCGTCTGGTGGCCTCGTCGGTCAAGCGCTGCCTGATTGCGGCGTCGTGCTCGAAGAATTTCGGCGTCTATCGTGAACGTACCGGTCTGCTGATGGCAATCAGCGACGATCCGGCGCAAACCGCGCTGAATCAGGCAACCTTGGCGTTCCTGAACCGGCAGAACTATTCCTTCCCGCCGGACCATGGCGCGCGCGTGGTGACCACGATCCTGAACGACGACGCCCTGCGCGCCGACTGGGCGGCGGAACTGGAGGAGGTCCGCTTGTCGATGCTGGGTCTGCGCCGGAATCTGGCCGACGAACTGCAACGCCTGAGCGGGTCCGACCGGTTCGGCTTCATCGCCCAGCACCGCGGCATGTTCTCACGCCTCGGGGCCGCGCCGGAACTGGTCGAGCAACTGCGCAATGATCACGGCATATACATGGTCGGCGACAGCCGGTTGAACATTGCCGGTCTGAACGCCACGACCGTGCCGATCCTGGCCAAGGCGATAGTCGACGTTGGGGTGTGAGCACGCGACGGAACACACGAAAAAGCCGCGCCTCGCAGCGCGGCTTTTTTCTGCCCGATCAAATGGGCTGCGCGCCCGCTTTGAGCCACCCGGCAAACCGGGCTTCGGAAATCTCTCCGGCAGCCAGACCTTCCATCATGTGCACGCCTTCGACCGGGTCGGGTCGGAACGACAGCCCGTTCAGGCGCAGGAAGGTGATCGCGGTCACAAACGCCGTTCGCTTGTTGCCATCGACAAAGGCATGGGCCTTGGCGACGCCAAAGGCATAGGCTGCGGCAATCTCGGTCAGATCCGCCTCGGAATAGGCGGCAAGGTTCATGGCTCTGGCTGCGCCCATCTCGATCAGGGCCTTGTCCCGCAATCCGGGGGCACCCCCGTGGCGGGCGATTTGCCGATCATGAATGATGATGACGGCTGCCAACGGCACCCAGACAACAGCGGTCACGCCAGCGCCTGAAGCAGATCGCGGTTTTCGTCCATCACGATCTCAGCGGCGTCAAGCGCCTCGGCCAGCGATGGATCATGCGCCATGATCTTCAGCGCACCGTCATCGCCGCGCACAACGAACAGGGTATCCCCCTCTTTGGCATCCAGAATGGTCAGCATTTCCGTTGTCAGAGTCATAACAGCCGAATTGCCGACTTTTCGAATTTTGGATGTGATCATCGCCGCGCCTCCGTATGCTCATTAGTATATACACCTTTGAGCCCAAGGAACAACAGGGCGGTTTGCAACAAAAAAACCGGGCGCGAACGCCCGGCTTTGGGTTGGGGTTCTCAGGTCTTAGCCCTTGGAGAATTCCGGATAGGCTTCCATGCCCAGTTCCGCCATGTCCAGACCGTTGATTTCGTCCTCTTCGCTGACACGGATGCCGAGGATTGCTTTCAACACGATCCACAGGATCAGCGCGCCGGCAAAGGTGAAGATGCCGTAGGCGATGATGCCCAGCAGCTGCGTGCCCAGGCTGGCCTCGCCATAGAAGATCACGGCGATGGTGCCCCAAATGCCGGCGAACAGGTGAACCGGGATGGCACCCACGACGTCGTCGATCTTGAACTTGTCCAGCATCGGCACCGCGAAGACCACGATGATGCCGCCAACCGCACCGATCCACAGCGCACCGAACAGGGTCGGGGCCAGCGGTTCGGCGGTGATCGAGACCAGACCGGCCAGCGCGCCGTTCAGCACCATGGTCAGGTCAGGTTTCTTGTACAGGACCTGGGTCATGATCAGCGCAGCAACAGCGCCCGAGGCTGCGGCCATGTTGGTGTTGGCAAAGATGCGCGACACGTCGGATACGTCACCCACGGTGCCCATCGCCAGCTGCGAGCCGCCGTTGAAGCCGAACCAGCCCAGCCACAGGATGAACGTCCCCAGGGTGGCCAGCGCCAGGTTCGAACCGGGCATCGGGTGAACCTTGCCGTCCTTGTACTTGCCGATGCGCGGGCCAAGGATCAGACAGCCCGCCAGAGCCGCCCAGCCGCCGACCGAGTGCACAACGGTCGAACCGGCGAAATCCGAGAAGCCGCGCGCGTCCAGCCAGCCGCCGCCCCATTTCCACGACCCCGAGATCGGGTAAAGGATACCGGTCAGCACGATGACGAAGATCAGGAAGGGCCACAGCTTGATCCGCTCGGCCACGGCGCCGGACACGATCGACGCGGTCGCTGCAACGAAGACCAGCTGGAAGAAGAAGTCCGACCCGATCGAGGCGTAATCCAGCGCCGCATCCGCAGGTGCCACACCCACCGGATCCAGAGTGGTGGTCGAAAAGAGCGGACCCAGCCAGCCTGCGATGGACCAGCTGTCGCCGGGATACATCAGGTTGAAGCCGATCAGCCAGTACATGATCGCGGCAAAGGAAAACAGCGCCACGTTCTTGATCATCTGCATGGCCACGTTCTTGGACCGCACCAGCCCGCCTTCGAGCATGGCAAACCCTGCTGCCATGAAGAAGACCAGAAAGCCCGCCATCAGAAACAGCAGCGTCGTGAAGATATAGCCGACATCTTCCATCGAAGACGGCGGGTCATTTGCGAAAGCCGCCGCAGGAAAGGCGATCAGCACGGCGGCTGTGGGTAGAATTCGGTTCAGTTTCATCTGTTGTCAGTCCTCTTGCGGGTGGCGCTGTTTACAGCGCTTCCTCGTTGGTTTCCCCGGTCCGCACGCGCAGCGCCTGCTCGACATCGAGGACGAAAATCTTGCCGTCGCCGATCTTGCCGGTCTTGGCGGTTTTGGTGATGGTTTCGACGATCTGGTCAGCCATCGTTGCTGGCACCACGATCTCGAGCTTGATCTTGGGCACGAAATTCACTGCATATTCGGCGCCGCGATAAATCTCGGTGTGACCGGATTGCGAGCCGAAGCCCTTGATTTCAGTTACCATCATGCCGCGAACGCCCGCATCGGTCAGTGCCTCGCGCACCTCCTCGAGCTTGAACGGCTTGATTGTCGCTATGATCAGTTTCACGCTAGTCCCCTCTGCTTCCCCGGTCGGACCGGTCTACTTTGCACCTGCAGAAAAAAGCGCGATGAACTGACCAAAGGAACGGTTTCGGGGCGGGAACGGGGGGTCAAATAGGTCTATGTTGCATAATTTTTGCACAAATTGCGCGCAACGGCTAAAAAACAGGCAGAATATTATGGGGCAAATACCGGTATTTCACACCTCAACACCGGCGCGTCGCCACGGTATGGTGACGCAAAAGCACAATCGGGCAGAGTTTGAGCATGACTGAGTCCAAGCGCCGCAAACCGACACTGGTCGCGGATAAAAGATACCCGCCGAAGGGGCGCAAGCCTTCGGCGTCGAAACGTGCTGCAAACCCCGCAGGCAATAAATCCACCGCCCGGAAAAAGGCCACGCGCAAGGCCCCGCGGAAAAAGGCGCGCAGGCGTTCGGGCGGCAGTGGCGGGGGCATCTTCCGCCGCCTGTTCCGCTGGATCTGGCGGCTGATCTGGGGCGTGACCTGGCGCGTCGGCGCGGTGGCCGCGCTGCTGATCGCGCTGGCGGTGGGTGTTGTCTACACCTCTCTGCCGGATGTCGATTCGCTGTTGGACGGGCGGGCGCGGGGGTCGGTCACGCTGCTGGATCGCGACGGCAAGGTCTTTGCCTGGCGCGGCGATCAGTTTGGTGGAGTGATCACGGCGGATACCGTCTCACCCCATCTCAAGAACGCCGTGGTCGCGACCGAGGATAAGCGGTTCTACCGCCATTTCGGCGTCAGCCCGCGCGGTGTCGCCAGTGCGGTGCGCATCAACCTGAGTGAAGGGCGCGGGCCGCTGTCGGGCCATGGCGGGTCGACCATCACCCAGCAGACCGCCAAGCTGCTGTGCCTTGGCGTGCCCTATGTGCCCGAGGAGTGGGATTCCGAGGCTGCGTATGAGGCCGATTGCCGTCAGGGCTCGCTGTGGCGCAAGGCCAAGGAAGCGATCTATGCCATGGCGATGGAGGTCAAGTATTCCAAGGATGAGATCCTGACCATCTATCTGAACCGCGCCTATCTGGGATCGGGCACGCGCGGGTTCGAGGCCGCCAGCCAGCGCTATTTTGGCAAATCTGCGGCCGAGGTTTCGCCGGCTGAGTCGGCGATGATGGCGGGGCTTCTGGTGGCCCCCACGCGCTATGCACCCACGAACAGCCTGCAACGCTCGCAGGACCGGGCGCGGCTGGTGGTCGGGTTGATGGAGGATCAGGGCTATCTGACCCCGGCGCAGGCCAGCGAGGCGCGCAGCCGCCCGGCAGTGTTGTCCGAGGCCGCAGCGGCGCGCGCAGGCGGGTATTTTGCCGATTGGGTCATGGCCAGCGGGCCAGAGTTCTTTACCCGCAACACCACCGAGGACGTGGTGATCCGCACCACGCTGGATCAACGCATCCAGCAATCGGCGGAAGAGGCGCTGCAATTCATCTTTCAGGAAAAGGTGCGCGAAGGGTCCAAGGCACAGGCCGCCATTGTGGTGATGTCGGCAGATGGCGCCGTGCGCGGGATGGTCGGCGGGCGCAAAACGCGGGTGTCGGGCGCCTTCAACCGCGCGACGCAGGCTTTGCGGCAGACCGGGTCGTCGTTCAAACCCTTTGTCTATGCGACGGCGCTGGAGCTGGGCTATTCGCCGCTCGATATTGTGGTGGACGAGCCCTATTGCATTAACATCCCGGGATCGGGCCAGTGGTGCCCCAAGAACTACACCAACAAGTTCTACGGGCGCGTGACTTTGGCGGATGCGCTGAAAAACTCGCTGAACATCCCCGCTGTGAAAGTGGCCGAGATGTCGGGTCTGGACAATGTTCGTACGGTGGCCGCCGGGTTCGGCATCGCCAGCGATCTGGCCGAAGGCCCCGCGCTGGCGCTGGGCGCATCTGAGAGCACGCTGATCGAGATGACCGGGGCTTATGCCGGCATCCTGAACGGTGGCTCGGCGGTGGAACCCTATGGGCTGACCGAATTGAAACTGCTGGGCGATGACGCCCCGCTGATGGTGACGACAACCGGCATCGGCGAGCGGGTCATCAACGACCCCGCAGCCCGGCAACTGACCTGGATGATGGAGCGTGTGGTGTCCGAAGGCACCGGCCAGCGCGCAAAACTGCCGGGCTGGCAGGTCGCGGGCAAGACCGGCACGACGCAGGCCGCGCGGGACGCCTGGTTCATCGGCTTTACGGCAGACTACGTGGCGGGCGTGTGGATGGGCTATGACGACAACACGCCACTCTCGGGTGTGACGGGCGGCGGACTGCCTGCGGAAATCTGGAAGGAAACCATGCTGCGCGTGACCGAGGGGATGACACCCTCGCCCCTGCCCATGGTCGCCCCGGCCCCGCCGGTTCAGGTCGCCCAGCCCAAACGGCAGCAGCGCCGCCGTCAGGGCGGGTTCGAACGGGCGGTGAATCAGCTGATCAAGGATATTTTCGGCAACTGAGGCCGGTCGGTCAGGCGGCGCACGGAACGCCGCCTGATTTCAAATTCAAAGGCTTTCGTCCAGCGCCGCAATGATCGCGTCGCCCATCTCGGTGGTGGACACAGGCTGAACGCCTTCGTCGGCCAGCAGATCGGCGGTGCGGACACCATCGGCCAGCACTTTCTCGATCGCGGCTTCCAGACGGTCGGCCTCTTCCCCCTGATCGAAGCTGTAGCGCAGCGCCATGGCAAAGCTGAGGATACAGGCGATCGGGTTGGCCTTGCCCTGACCCGCGATATCGGGGGCCGAGCCGTGGACCGGTTCGTACATCGCCTTGGGGCGGCCATTGGCCATCGGTGCGCCAAGGCTGGCCGAGGGCAGCATGCCCAGCGACCCGGTCAGCATCGCCGCCGTATCCGACAGGATGTCGCCGAACAGGTTGTCAGTGACGATCACGTCGAACTGTTTCGGTGCGCGGACCAGCTGCATCGCGCCGTTATCGGCATACATGTGGGTCACTTCGACCTCGGGATAATCCTTGGCCACACGGTCCACGACCTCGCGCCACAGGATGCCCGATTCCATCACATTGGCCTTCTCCATCGAGCAGACCTTTTTGTTGCGGCGCATCGCCAGCTCAAAGGCCGAGCGCGCGGCGCGTTCGATCTCGGATTCGGCGTAGCGCTGGGTGTTGATGCCGACGCGCTCGTTGCCTTCTTCGAAGATCCCGCGCGGCTCGCCGAAATAAACGCCCGAGGTCAGCTCGCGCACGATCATGATATCCAGACCGGCGACCACATCCTTTTTCAGCGAAGAAAAATCAGCCAGCGCGTCAAAGCATTGCGCCGGGCGCAGGTTGGAATACAGGTCCATTTCCTTGCGCAGGCGCAGCAACCCGCGTTCGGGCTTTAGGCTGAAATCCAGATCGTCGTATTTCGGGCCGCCCACGGCCCCCAGCAGCACGGCGTCGGCCGCATGTGCCTTTTCCATGGTCTCATCCGACAGCGGCTTGCCATGGGCGTCATAGGCCGCGCCGCCGACCAGATCCTCGCTCACGTCATAGTGAAGACCGCGATTGGTGCCGAACCAATCGATGATTTTGCGCACTTCGGTCATGACTTCTGGGCCAATTCCGTCTCCGGGCAGGATGAGGAGCGAGGGGTTGGACATGAACGGTCTCCTTGCGTTTCGTCGCAAAGGCCCTAGCGTCTGAGCCGCATCGGGTCAATGAGACGAACCCGCCAAATCACGAGGAAACACATGTTGATACCCGGAAACCCCGTCCCCGCGCTGAAAATCGAAACCGTGGCGCATGGCGAATTCGATCTGGACCGCGATGCGGGCGAAAACGGAACGCTGGTGATTCAGTATCGCGGGTTGCATTGCCCGATCTGCGTCAAACAGATGACCGAGGTCGACGCCGCGCTGGACGATTTCGCCGAACTGGGGGTCGAGGTTATCATGATCACCACCGACACGGGCCCGCGCGCGGCAGAGACCGCCGAAAAGGCCGGAGCGTCACGTGTGCGGATCGGCCACAGCTTGCCGCTGTCAGTGGCGCGTGAAGGTTGGGGGCTGAATATCTCAACCGCGCGCGAGGGCAGCGCCGAGCCGGATTTCTTCGCCGAGCCCGGACATTTCTACATCGCGCCGGACCGGACGCTGTATTACGCGTGGCAGCAGACCACCCCGTTTGGCCGCCCCGTAACGTCGGATATCGTTGGTGGTCTGAAATTTACCCTTGGCAACAATTATCCCGCGCGCGGAACCTATACCGGGGCGCTCTGACCCGGCCCGTGCGTCAGTCACCGATCCGAATATCGACCCAGACCAGCCGGTGACGGCTGGCGCGTTCCGCGCTTGGGCGGTGTTCAGACCCGGCGTCGGGCCAGAACACGCCCGACCCGACAACCGGCAAATCCGCCGAGGGCAGCACATAGTCGACGCGCATATCCCCGACCGCTTTCCAGTGAACGGTTGTCACCGAGCCCGCCGCGTCTGCTGGTTGGGGGTCCTGCAGGTTCGGATCGGACAGCAGGGCGTGGATGGCCGCTTTATGCCCCTCGCCCTGCTGCGGGTCCAGATTGGCATCCCCCGCGATCACGAAGGGGCCGGTCGGGGCCGGACCCAACTGGCCGTCCAGCAGCAGCGACCAGAACCGGATTTCGTCCCGGTTGCGCAGCCCGTTCCGATCCTCGGGCCCGTCAAAGACCGGCGGGGCGGCGTGAAAGGTCATCAGGTCCAGTTGCCCGCCCGGGGCCCGGATCGGCACGATCCAATGGGCGGTCGAGGACAGGCGCTGATGGGCCTGCGCCTCAGCCGACGGAAAGGGTGCGCCGTCCTGCGTGGGCAAACTCGCCTCGGGCAGGTCGCGCCACAGCAGTGCGGTATGGTTCTGAACTTCGGGCGTCAGGATTTCGTGGCGCGACAGAACCGCCAGCCCGCCCTGTCCGGTGAACTGCCCCCAGCCTTGCGCATCGCCCGGCCCCTGCGTGCGCTCGTCGCCGTCCAGATCAAGGGTGGTTTCAAGCCCGGAATTGGGCTGCGCGGTATAGCTGTAACGGTAATCCAGCCCCGCGTCGCGCAGCTTGTCTGACAGGGCGGCGACAGCCAGACCGTCATAATCCCAGTCGATGCCCTGCAAGGCGACGATATCGGGCTGCACGGCGGCCAGCACCTCGACCACCGCCTGAACCTGCGCATCGCCGCGCTGGATATCGCGCAGCAGCAGGCCGGGGCCCTTGCGGCTGAGTTCGGTGTTGAATGTGGCAACGCGCAGCACGTCGGCCTGCGCTGCAAAGGGAAGCAGCAGCAGGAAAAGGGTGCGGATCATGCGGTCTGAGTGGACTCGGTTGTGGAGTAGGCCCGGCGCTTTTCGACGATCAGGTTCGCGATCCGCAGGGTCGCCATGCCGCGCATGATCATGCTGGCGGGCAGGAAGGCCCAGGCGCTCATGGCCCAGATCAGGGTTTGCGGATTGTTCAGCGAGATCGGAACGAACACGCTGGCCAGCAGTTTCGTCACCGCCGGGATCAGAAACGGGATGAGGATCCCGATGCAGATATTCAACCGCCCGTCCCGCTGCAGGCGTGCCACAACATCGCCGCCCTTGGTCGGGTCGAACAGCGGCAGGTTGGTCCAGACATTGAACGCGCCGTTGCCGGTCGGCCAGCCGCGCAGCTTCACCGCATAGGCAAAGGTGGCGATTGTCACCAGGGCCGCGACATAGGCGACGCTGGCGGAAATCCGCACCAGTTCGACTAGCGGCGGGCTGGCATCCGCAGGCAGCATCAGCACGATCAGGCGGATCGGCGAATAGGGGAAATCGGCCAGATTCGCGACACCCAGACCCATCGCATAAAACATGGCGGTCAGGTTCGACGGCTCATAGACGTTTTTGCAGATCAGTGTCAGGAAGGTGATCATCGACATCAGACCGACAAAGCGCAGGCGGTTTACCGGTGGCGCGTCGCGGAATTCGATGAAGCTGGGGAAGGCAGAGTTGTATTCGGCAAAGGTCAGGATAAACGCAAAGATCGCGAGGAAGACCACGATCTCGGTCCCGTTCGTCGATGTTACCGGCAGGTACAACGCAGGGGTCAACACCATCAGTGCAACCAGTATTCCGCGTATCGCCGCCCCAGTTGTGCGCGCAATCACTATCCGAACCCTTTTCAAACCGGAGCGGCCGGTTCTGTGCCGACTCGCTTCCAACCTGTGCCCGCCGTGTCTTTTCGTGTGACGGTTGCCTCTGTTACCGCCAAGATGGACGATAAGCGGCATTTCGCTCAAGCCGGGGTGCAGAAAACACGGGATTTCGGGCAAAATGATGGCGCAACTGGTGCGAGATTGCATCATTTTGGACGCAAATTCGACGTGTATCTCAAAATGATACCCAGATGTTGTGGTTTTTAAAAAATCAACCCCAAGAATGCGAACGGGGCCGGAAGGCCGACCCCGTTAGGTTGAGTATCCACAGATTCGTTTGAGAATCACACCCACGGACGGGCTTGACTTGCGTGATCCTCGAACTTGTCGATGTGATGGTCTTTTTCCATCGTCAGCCCGATATCGTCCAGACCGTTCAGCAGGCAGTGCTTGCGATGGGGGTCGATGTCGAACCCGATCACCACTCCATCAGAAGTTGTAATCTGCTGATCTTCCAGATGCACGGTCATGCGGGCGTTTTCGCCCTTGTGCGCGTCTTCCATCAGGATCGTGTGATGTTCTTCTTCAACCACGATGGGCAGGATGCCGTTCTTGAAGCAGTTGTTGAAGAAGATGTCGGCGAAGCTGGTCGAGATAACCACCTTGATGCCGAAATCCTTGATCGCCCAGGGCGCATGTTCGCGCGACGAGCCGCAGCCGAAATTGTCGCCTGCCACCAGAATCTCGGTGTTTCGGTAGGCAGGCTTGTTCAGAACGAAATCCTCGTTCTCGCCGCCATGGTCGTGATAGCGCATCTCGTCAAACAGCACGACGCCAAGGCCGGACCGCTTGATGGTTTTCAGATGCACTTTCGGAATGATCATATCGGTGTCGATATTGATCAGCGGCATCGGGGCAGCCACCCCGTGGACTTTTTCAAACTTTTCCATGTCTACACTCCTGCAGGAGAGGGCTGCGCCCGTGTCCCGCGTTTAAGCCTCTTTGGCCTCTGTTGTTTCGTCCTTGGGTGCGTTCTTGATGAAGAACGCCATGAAGACCAGCCCGAACCCGTTGAACAGCATCTCGATGCCCAGCAGGATACCCAGCAGCTGCAAAAGAACCGCTTTCTCCTCTGCCGCGTAGCTCCAGATGATGCCTGCGAGAATGATCGACAAGATGCCCGAGATCAGCGTGGGCCAGAAGAACTGAGTTCCCCGCATTTGGAACGACAGGATGACCCGCGCAATGCCGCCTGCCATGAACAGGATCAGCATCACAATCGCCAAAGTGATGGTGCCTTCCAAAGGCTGAGACCAGAAGTTCCAGCCCAGGAACAGCATCACCGCACCCATGATCAGTGACAGGACCTTGTTGCCGATGCCTTCAATCGTGAAGCCACCGACGACCTGAAATGAACCCGCGATCAGCAGCAACATACCGGTCACCAGTGTCACCGCAAGCGATGCCGCGATGGCATTGCCAAGCGCAAACACACCAAATGCTATGGACAGAAGCCCCAGCAGCAGCCATTTGACCCAGTCACTCATGTCTTTATCCCTCAAATATCTAGATATGAGGGGAGCTTACATCAATTCACGGACGTCTGTCAGCCGTCCTGTGATTGCCGCTGCGGCAGCCATGGCCGGGCTCAGCAGATGGGTGCGCCCGCCCCGGCCCTGACGGCCCTCGAAGTTGCGGTTCGAGGTCGCGGCACAGCGCTCGCCCGGTTGCAACTGGTCGGGGTTCATCGCCAGACACATCGAACATCCCGCCAGACGCCATTCGAACCCGGCCGCTTTGAAGATATCCGCCAGACCTTCTTCCTCGGCCTGAGCGCGGACCAGACCGGAACCGGGCACGACCATGGCGCGCATGCCGTCCTTGATCTTCTTGCCCTTCAGAATCTCAGCCGCAGCGCGCAGGTCTTCGATCCGGCCATTGGTGCAGGAGCCGATGAAGACGGTGTCAATCTCAACGTCACTCAGCTTCTGACCAGCTTCCAGCCCCATATATTCGATCGAGCGGCGGGCCGCGTCGACCTTTCCGCCTTCGAAGTCTTCGGGGTGGGGCACGGAAGCGGTGATCGGCAGCACATCCTCGGGGCTGGTGCCCCATGTCACGACCGGCGCGATGTCTTCGCCGCGCAGGGTGACGACCTTGTCGAAATGCGCGCCCTCATCGGTATAGAGCGTCTTCCACCAGTCCATCGCGGCCTCCCACTGGGCACCTTTCGGTGCATGGGGGCGGCCTTTGACATATTCGAACGTGGTTTCATCCGGTGCAATCAGACCGGCACGGGCACCGCCCTCGATGGCCATATTGCAGACGGTCATGCGGCCTTCCATCGACAGATCCCGGATCGCTTCGCCGCAATATTCGATGACATAGCCGGTGCCGCCAGCGGTGCCGGTCTCACCAATCACGGCCAGAGTGATATCCTTGGCGGTCACGCCCGGCTGCAATTTGCCGGTGATCTCGACCTTCATGTTTTTGGATTTCTTCTGGATCAGGGTCTGCGTTGCCAGAACGTGCTCGACCTCGGACGTACCAATGCCGTGGGCCAGCGCGCCAAACGCGCCGTGGGTGGCGGTGTGGCTGTCGCCGCAAACCACGGTCATGCCGGGCAGGGTCCAGCCCTGTTCGGGGCCGACAATATGAACGATGCCCTGACGGACGTCATGCACCGGATAGTAATGAATGCCAAAATCCTTGGCGTTTTTGTCCAGCGCTTCGACCTGAATGCGCGATTCGGGGTTTTCGATCCCGTGCACCCGGTCGTCGGTGGTGGGCACGTTGTGGTCCGGCACCGCGATGGTCTTTTCCGGCGCGCGCACCTTGCGGCCCGCCATGCGCAGGCCTTCGAACGCCTGCGGGCTGGTCACTTCGTGGACCAGATGGCGGTCGATATACAGCAGGCAGGTGCCATCGTCGGCTTCATGCGCGACATGAGCATCCCAGATCTTGTCATAGAGTGTTTTGGGGGACATTGGTCCTCTCCCGTATCAAATGAGAAATAGCTGGCGAGTGGCTGGACGCCGCTTATAGGCGGGCCAGAACCGTGCGGGCAGCCCCAAAGAACCGTTCGCGCAGGCGCGCGCGGTCTTGCAGGTCGATATTCGGGGCCGTATGAGGTCTCATAACCGGTCAGATATAGATACTGACCGAGTCTATCAAGGTCCTGTGCGCCCCCGCAGATGCCGTCAGGGCACATTCCTGCGAGCGCTTGGGGGCCTTCATTGAAATGTCATGGGGTGCTTGTTACCTTATAAGTATCCCTGCGCCGGGGATTTGCGGCGCGCAACAAAGGAGGACTATGTCCTGTCTCTACATACCCAGGCGGGTTTGCCCGCCGATGACGGGGCCAAAATGATGGCCCACTCTCAGTCAATCAGCGACAAGCTGCTTGAACGTATCCTTTCCTCACTTTCCGATGACAAGGCCGAAGACGTCGTGCAGATCAACCTGCAGGGCAAATCCTCGGTTGCGGATCACATGGTGATTGCCTCGGGTCGGTCGACCCGTCAGGTCTCGGCCATGGCGGAAAAGCTGACGGATCGAATCAAGCAGGAATTCGGTTTCACCTCGAAGGTCGAAGGCAAGGATGCCGGCGACTGGGTGCTGATCGATACGGGCGACGTGATCGTCCATATCTTCCGCCCCGAAGTGCGCGAATTCTACCAGCTGGAAAAGATGTGGCTGCCTGCGGGCGGCAGCGCCTCGGCGAACTGAGGCACCATCCCGGCCCGTATTGAAGGGCCGGAGGCGAGAGAAATATGCGTATCAGCATAGTTGCGGTCGGGCGATTGCGCGCCGGACCGGAGAAATCCCTGCTTGACGATTACCTGACCCGATTTGACCGGACCGGCCGCGCGCTGGGCCTTGGTCCCGCGCGGGTGATCGAGGTCGAAGACAAGAAAAACGCAGGGATGGGGGCCGAGGCCACGTTGCTGCGCAAGGCGCTGCCCAAGGGGGCTGTTATCTGTACGCTGGATGAGCGCGGGCGGGTGATGTCCTCGCCCGATTTTGCGCAGAAGCTGGGCGGCTGGCGCGATGCGGGGCGGCAGGATCTGGCGCTTATCATCGGAGGGGCGGACGGGATCGACCCTGCTCTGCGGGCCGAGGCGGATTTTTCCATCTCATTCGGATCGATGGTCTGGCCCCATATGCTGGTCCGTGTGATGCTGGCCGAGCAACTCTATCGGGCCGCGACCATCCTGTCGGGTGGCCCTTATCACCGGGTCTGAAACGGGTTTGATATGGCGCAGCTTCTGATCGTTTACCATTCGCGCACCGGCGGGTCCCGGCAGATGGCCGAAGCCGCGGCCGAGGCTGCGCGGGGTGAAACGGAAACGGTTCTGAAGACGGCTGACCAAGCAGGTCCCGACGATCTGCTGGCCGCCGATGGCTATATATTCTGCGCGCCGGAAAACCTTGCGGCGATTTCCGGGGTCATGAAGGATTTCTTCGACCGCAGCTATTACCCCGTGCTGGGCCGGATCGAGGGCCGCCCCTATGCGCAGATGGTCTGCGCCGGGTCCGACGGTGAAAACGCCGCCCGCCAGACCGCGCGGATCGCAACCGGCTGGCGGCTGAAAGAGGTACAGCCGCCGCTGATCCTCTGCACTCATGCGCAAACGCCCGAGGCGATTCTGGCCGCAAAGACCATTCCCGCCGACCAGTTGGAGGCGTGCCGCGAAATCGGGCAGGCGCTGGCCGCCGGGTTGGAACTGGGTGTCTTCTGAGGTCAGTTCAGGGGGACTACAAAGGTCTCTTTGGCCCAGCCATCCGCGTTGGTCCGGGCCTGAACCTGCACCTGAGTTGTACCCGCCGGGATCGCGACGCCACTGAGTGACCGGGTAAAGGGCTGTTCGTTCTCATGCGGGTGATGCAGCACGCGCATCCCCAGTTCCGTCCCATCCATATCCAGCACCCGCCAGCCATCGGCATAGTCGTCCCAACCGGTTTCAGGATGCGAGACCGTCACGTCGAACCGCCACGTATCGCCGCTTTGCCGGGCGGTGACGTTTTCGATCACAGGGTCATCGGCAAGGGCGGGGCTGGCCAGAAGGGCGGCAAGAATCACATATCGCATCTGCCAACCATAGGGGGCGAGGCCGGGGCCCGTCATCACGTGTCTGTGTCGGGCGGCAGGTCCAGCAGCACCGTGCGGGAATGTGAGGCAAATTCGCGCCGATAGAGAACTCCGACGGTGATCGCCGTGCCCAGAAGCAGGGCGACCGGCCCCAATATCCAGCTCAGCGAGGCCAGGGCGAAATAGGTGGCGCGCAAACCGCGATTGAAATTGCGGGCGGCGGTGACGCATATTTCGGCGGCTTGCTTGGCCCGGGGATAGGCCTGCGGATCCTCGGGGTCGTTGGGGACGGCGGCCATCAGCACGGCGCAATAGCCGAACAGGCGATGGGCCCAGACATATTTCAGAAAGGCATTGGCCAGAAACAGGATCACGACCAGTATCTTGACCTCCCACACCAGCGCAGGCGCGCTGCCGATGGCCAGATCGCTGGCCACACCCGCCAGCCGTTCCGTATTTCCCAGCAAGGCAAGCCCGCCGCCGATGGCGATCATCGTGGTCGAGGCGAAGAAGGTGCTGCCCTGCCGCATCGCCGCCACCACCTGCGCGTCGAACATGCGCGGCTGGCGCGTCACCATCTCGCGCATCCAGCTGCGCCGGAAGGCGTCCATCATCATCGCGACGGATTGTCTGCCCGGCGACGGATGTTCGATCTTCCAGCCGATCCCCTGCCAGGCTGCGATCAGCAGCAACAGGGCAGCATAATCCATCGTAGAAAACAGCAGGGCGCGGTCGATCCAGGTCATGGGCCGAACACTAGGGTTAGGAATGGAAACTTGCCAGATCGGAAAATTGGTAATATTATTTTACCAAATTGGAGGATCGATGATGGAAATGCCCCGTCCAAACCCCGCCGTGCTGTCCCGCAAGCACAGCGTGCTGGCGCGCTTGCTGCAGGTTCTGCCCGAAGACGCCGTTATCCACGATCCGGCGGAAACCCGCGCCTATGAATGCGATGCGCTGACGGCCTATCGCTGCCCGCCGATGCTGGCGGTTCTGCCCGCGACCACGCAGGAGGTCTCGGACGTTTTGCGCATCTGCCATGAGGAAGGCGTGCCGGTTGTCCCGCGCGGGTCGGGCACGTCGCTGGCGGGCGGGGCGCTGCCGACGGCGGATTGCGTCATTCTGGGCGTCGCGCGGATGAATGAGGTGCTGGAGGTCGATTACGACAACCGATTCATCCGCGTTCAGACGGGCCGCACCAACCTGAGCGTCACCGGTGCGGTCGAGGAAGAGGATTTCTTTTACGCGCCTGACCCCTCGTCTCAGCTTGCCTGTGCGATTGCGGGCAATATCGCGATGAACTCGGGCGGTGCGCATTGTCTGAAATACGGGGTGACGACCAACAATCTGCTGGGCGTCAAAATGGTCCTGATGGACGGCAGCGTGGTGGATATCGGCGGCGCGCATCTGGATGCGGGCGGGCTGGATCTGCTGGGCGTGATCTGCGGCTCCGAAGGGCAGTTGGGCGTCGTGACCGAGGCCACCCTGCGCATCCTGCGCAAGCCCGAAGGCGCGCGGCCCGTTCTGATGGGGTTCGATGACAACGAGGTCGCGGGGCAATGCGTGTCGGACATCATCAAATCGGGCATTCTGCCGGTGGCGATCGAGTTCATGGATACGCTCTGCATCAGGGCCTGCGAGAACTTTGCCCATGCGGGTTATCCGGACTGCCACGCTTTGTTGATTGTCGAGGTCGAAGGCTCTGAGGCCGAGATCGACGATCAGTTGGCGAAAATCATCGAGATTGCCAAACGCCACAATCCGGTCGAACTGCGCGAAAGCCAGTCCGCCGAGGAAAGCGCGAAAATCTGGCTGGGGCGGAAATCGGCCTTTGGCGCGATGGGGCAGATGAACGATTACATGTGTCTGGACGGTACGATTCCGGTGTCCTCGCTGCCCGAAGTGCTGCGCCGGATCGGTGAGTTGAGTGCCGAGTACGGCCTGCCGGTGGGCAATGTGTTCCACGCGGGCGACGGCAACATGCACCCGCTGATCCTGTTCGATGCCAACAAACCCGGCGATCTTGAGAAATGCGAGGCGTTCGGGGCGGATATCCTGAAGCTCTGCGTCGATGTGGGCGGCTGTCTGACCGGCGAGCATGGGGTGGGCATCGAAAAGCGGGATCTGATGTCGCATCAGTACACGCCTGCCGATCTGGAGGCGCAGATGGCGGTGAAGGATGTGTTCGACCCCAAATGGCTGCTGAACCCGGCCAAGGTGTTTCCGCTGGATGTGTCCGAGACACGCAGGGTCGCGGCAGAATAGGGGCGCTGCCCCCGTCGCGTCGGGGCGCGACTCCCCCGGAGTATTTAGGAAAAGATGAAGCGAGATGAGACCTGAGACTGAGGCCGAACTGGCCGAGATCGTGGCCGGGCTGACCGGACCTGTGCGTATTGTTGGTGGTGGGACGCGGGGCGTGACCGGGCCGGGCGCGGCGCTTGAGACCACCGGGTTGAGCGGCATAAGGCTTTATGAGCCCGGTGCGCTGACCCTGGTGGCGCGGGCGGGTACCCCGGTGGCTGAGATCGAAGCTGCGCTGGTGGCAGAAGGCCAGCAGCTTGCGTTTGAGCCTGCGGATTATCGGGCGCTGCTGGGCACGTCCGGCGAGCCGACCATCGGCGGGGTTGTGGCGGCCAATATCTCGGGTCCACGCCGCATTCAGGCCGGGGCGTGCCGCGATTTTCTGCTGGGCGTGCGCTTTGTCGATGGGCGCGGGCAGGTGGTCAGAAACGGGGGGCGGGTGATGAAAAACGTCACCGGGTACGATCTGGTCAAGCTGATGGCCGGGTCCTGGGGCACGCTGGGAGTGTTGTCGGAAGTGTCTTTGAAAGTGCTGCCCAGGCCTGAGGCGGTGGCGACGCTGGGCATTGCGGTTACACAAGCGGCAAAGGCTGTTCAGGTGCTGTCGGCAGCGCTCCGGTCGCCATTTGAGGTCAGCGGTGCTGCATATGATGCCGGGGCGGGGCAAGCGTTTTTGCGGCTTGAAGGATTTGCGGACTCGGTCGCCTATCGTGTTGGGCAATTGCGGGAGGAACTGGCGGGGTTTGGTGAGGTTTCGGAAATCGACGATCCGAATACGCTGTGGTCGTCCATTCGCGACGTGGGTGGTTTTCAGGGGCGCGATGGGGATGTCTGGCGTATTTCGGTCAAACCCGGTGATGCCCCGGAAATCGCTGCGCGGTTGGAAGCGGAAAAGCTTGTTTTCGATTGGGGCGGTGGTTTGATCTGGGCTCTGGTTTCCAAGGGTTCGGATGTGCGGGCGCGGCTGGGCGCTTTCGCGGGGCACGCGACACTGGTGCGGGGAGAGGCAGAGACGGTTCAGGCGCATGGCCGGTTTCACCCGGAACCCGAGGCGATTTCCGCATTGACGCGAGGCGTGCGGCAAAAGTTCGATCCGCGCGGGCTCTTCAATCCGGGACTGATGGGGTAGGGCGATGCAAACCACATTCACCGAAAAGCAGTTGCAGAACCCGGCGATCCAGCGCTCGAATGACATCCTGCGCAGCTGCGTGCATTGCGGGTTCTGTACCGCGACCTGCCCGACCTATCAGGTGCTGGGGGACGAGCTGGACAGCCCGCGCGGGCGTATCTATCTGATCAAGGACATGCTGGAAAACGAGCGTGTGCCGGATGAGAAAACCGTCAAACATATCGACCGTTGCCTGTCCTGTCTGGCCTGCATGACCACTTGCCCCTCGGGCGTGCATTACATGCATCTGGTCGATCATGCGCGGGAATACATCGAAGAGAAATACAGGCGTCCCTTCTCGGACCGCGCGCTGCGGTGGGTTCTGGCGCAGATCCTGCCCTATCCGATGCGGTTCCGCTGGGCCCTGATCGGAGCCCGGCTGGGCCGCCCGTTCCGGTTTCTGATGCCCGATGCGCGGTTGCGGGCGATGCTGGATATGGCGCCGAAACATATCCCTCCGGTCAGTCGCAATGACGACCCGCAGAGCTTTGCGCCCGCGATCCCCCGCAAGAAACGCGTGGCGCTGATGACCGGCTGCGCGCAAAAGGCGCTGAACACCGATATCAACGATGCCACGATCCGGCTGCTGACCCGGTTGGGGTGCGAGGTTGTGGTGGCCGAAGGGGCGGGATGCTGCGGTGCGCTAACGCATCACATGGGCAAAAGCCGTGACAGCCATGCCGCAGCGGCGGCCAATATCCGGGCCTGGACGCGCGAGATGCAGGGCGAGGGGCTGGATGCCATCGTCATCAACACATCGGGCTGCGGCACGACCGTCAAGGATTACGGGCATATGTTCCGCAACGATGCGCTGGCAGATGATGCCGCGCGGGTGTCGGCAATTGCCATGGATATCAGCGAAGTGCTGATGCAACTGGACCTGCCGGAACAGACGGATCAGGGCCTGACCGTCGCCTATCACGCGGCCTGTTCCCTGCAACATGGCCAGCAGATCAAGACCTTTCCCAAGGACCTGCTGAAACGCGCCGGTTTCAAAGTTGTCGAACCTGCCGACAGTCATCTGTGCTGCGGCAGTGCCGGCACCTACAACCTGATGCAGCCCGAGATTTCGGGGAAGCTGAAACAGCGCAAGGTCCGAACGCTTGAGGCGAAACAGCCCGACATCATAGCGGCCGGGAATATCGGGTGCATGATGCAGATCGGCTCGGCCACGAAGATCCCGATTCTGCACACGGTCGAAATGCTGGACTGGGCCACCGGCGGCCCCGAACCGCGCGCGTTGCGGCAGGGTGGCGGGCACGATCCGCAGGTTCCGATCCTGCGCTGATGCGGGCGGGCATCAGGTGCCGCTAATTTCGGGCGGCGCCTTGCCTGCCCTATTTTTGCCGCAGGCGGCGCATAAGGCTGGTGTCTCGGATTGAACACCGGAGAAACCGCGTGCGCCACTGGATCATGGCTGTCGCGCTGAGCGTGCTGCCCCTGGCGGCCACAGCGCAGGATACCGGGCTGGAAAGCCTGGACACCACCGATTCCGGCCGAGACTGGATGGCCGTCGGGCGGCTGGATATCGAAGGTGACGCGTTTTGTACCGGTACTCTGGTCTCGCCCACGCTGGTTCTGACCGCAGCCCATTGCCTGTTCAACAGGGCGACCGGCAAGCCTGTGGACCCGGCGGAAATCGAGTTTCTGGCGGGCTGGCGTCTGGGGCGTGCCCTTGCCTATCGCACCGCGCGGCAGGCGGTCATTCACCCGGATTACCGGTTCAGCGCCACGGCGACCCCCGACGTTGTCAGCAGCGATGTGGCCCTGATCGAGCTGTGGCAGCCGATCCGGAACACATCTGTTGTGCCTTTTGAAACCGGAGATCAGCCGACGCGCGGCGAAGATGTGGGCGTCGTGTCCTACGCCCATGACCGGGCCGAGGCGCCGTCGCTGCAGCAGGTCTGCTCGGTCATGAACCGCTATCCCGGCGTTCTGGTGATGTCCTGCAATGTCGATTTCGGCTCGTCCGGCGCGCCGGTGTTTTCCTTTGACGGATCGCGCCCGCGCATTGTGTCGGTCGTGTCGGCCAAGGCCAGTCTGGACGGGCAGAGCGTGGCCATCGGGACGGTGGCCGACAACTCGCTGCAATTGCTGCGGGCCGAGCTGGATGCAGGGCGCGGGTTCGGCGCGTCTTCGGGCGGGCAAAGGGCAGGCAAAAACGTAGGTGCAAGGTTCATTCGGCCATGACGAGATTATTCCTTGGCCTGCTGCTGGGCCTGTCCATCGCCGCAACCGCCGTTCATGCCCAGGCCGGAAAGCGCAAGCTGACCGACCGCGAGGATCTGTACGGGTGGGAAGCCATCGGGCGGCTGGATGTGGGCAACCGGTCCTTCTGCACCGGCACCCTGATCGCGCAGGATATCGTTCTGACCGCCGCCCATTGCGCCGTCGACAAAGGAACCGGGAAACCTTACCCGCCCGGCGATGTCACCTTTCGCGCCGGACTCAGCAACGGCACCGCGCTGGCCGAGCGCAAGGTCGTCCAGATTGCGGCGCATCCGAAATACGGGGCCAACGATCCGCTATCGCCCGCAAGCATCCGGGTCGATGTCGCCCTGATGCGGCTGGAAGAGCCGATCCCCTATTCCATCGCCAATCCCTTTGCCCTGCACAGCGGCCGGGTTTCGGGGACGGAAATCAGCCTTGCCTCATACGGGCGCGGGCGGTCCGAGGCGATCACGCGCGAACGGTCCTGCCGCATTCTGAACCGGCGGCTGGGTCTGATCATTTTCGACTGCGATATCACCTTCGGCTCGTCCGGCTCGGCCATTCTGGCCAAAAACGGCCCGCGCTGGCAGATTCTGTCGGTGGTCTCGGCAGTTGCGGTGCACGAAGGCATAAAGGTCGGATTCGGAATGGAATTGTCCAATGTGGTGTCCGAACTGAAAGCCATTCTGCGCCGAGATGCCCCCCAGCCCAAGGCCGCGATCCGCCGGTTGCAGGTGGGGACGGGCAAGTCCAGCTCGGGCGCGAAATTCATCGGTGCCGGCGGGTCTTGAACTAGGCCAATTCGTTCCCCATGTCAGATTTACCGGATCGCCACGAACGGGGTCCGGTATTGATCACCGCCCGTCCATTTGGAGGGCACATATCGTAAATCGCTCAAGCATGAGGATACGACACATGCGTACTTTTGACTTTGCACCGCTGCACCGCGCCACCATTGGGTTCGACCAGATCGCCGACATGATGGATCGGGTTCTGACCAACGACGTGGCCCAGCCCAGCTACCCGCCCTACAACATCGAAAAAACCGACGCCGATACTTATCGCATCTCGGTCGCCGTCGCCGGATTTTCCGAGGCCGACCTGTCCGTCGAAGTGAAGGAAAACGCCCTGATCGTCGCCGGTAAGAAAGCCGCCGAGGACAAGGACCGCTCCTATCTGCACCGTGGCATCGCCACCCGCGCGTTCGAGCGCCGCTTTGCTCTGGCCGACCACGTGCGCGTCACTGGTGCCAGCCACGAAAACGGCATGCTGAACATCGACCTGAAGCGCGAAGTGCCCGAGGCCCTGAAACCGCGCCGGATCGAGATTTCCTCGGCCAATGCCATCGAAAAGGATGTGGTTGATGCCAAAGCCGTGAACTGAGGCTTTTGACCAACAAGCGACAATCCTCTCCTCCCTGGATTGTCGCACCAAACGCCCCGCGTTCCTCCAGACGCGGGGCGTTGTGTTCTTTGGAAGCAGCCCAGATTGTTTGCGGCGCGAAGTGACTTCGCCGCACGTATTTCGCGGACTAACGGCTGCTTACTTCATCCCAAAACTCGTGGGCTTTCAGCGCTTCAAGCAACAATCTGGCACGTTCCCCGTTTCCTTCGGCGTCGAAGTGGACATCGTCGAGGAACAGCTCCGGCCTCGAGTTCATATCCGCAAGTTCAACGACAAGAACTCCGAACTTTTTTCCCAGTTCGCGGACGACCTGATTGTTTTCTTCGACTTGTGAGGCAAGTGCCTCGGAGAATGCGGCCCGATCTTCGGGCGTTTTTGCGATAACGTGTGCCCGCAGAATACCGCTGTCGAACTTCTCGGGTTGGAAAGCCATTGTTGCCAAAACCACCCTGGCACCGTTTGCCTGCGCCATAGCGATCATTGACGCCGTATTGGCGCGAAAGGTTTCAGTGTTCGCGGGATCCTTCAGGTTGGTAATCAGTTCTTCCAGATTTGGCACGTTTTCGTACCGGTTCTGACCATAGCCAGGATGCTCTTCATAACGTTTCCACCCAAATGACTTTGGCCGTATGGAAACCACAAGCAATGCCAGTCTGGACATTTTGAAGATGCGCTTCAGTTCGGTATTGGTATGAAGAAAACTGTAGTTTGACGTTCGAAGATGCGAATAGTCAGGTTTGAAATTGTTGAACGCTTGTGCAAACAGCTCATTTCTGCCGTGAAACAGAATGATTATGTCAGGGTCCAGCGGAAGAACGCGGGTCTGAAGATTGATCAGGTGTTCGGTTGAAACCCAGCCGGGAACACCTGCATTTACAACCTCGAATCTCTGGTCTTCGGCGTTCAGCAGAGCTTCGAGTTGCGCCGGATACGACTGGGTATAATCGTTGACATGAGAACCGTAGGTCGTGGACCCTCCAATCGCCGCGATTCTCGTAACGCCGGTCGGTTTCTCTATGTCGATTTCCTCACCCCTGAACCCAAGAGAATTGTGGCGGTTCGTATCGGTCACGTAGTCAGGTGCAGGGCGATACGGCAAATAGGTGTGACTGGCCAATCGTCCGCGAATCTCGCCGCTATCCATAAAGTAGGACTTCTTTTCTTCGGACCAGAAGTTACTTACATACAGGCGCGCAAAGACTTCCAGGATCAATAGACAGATCAGGCACAGGGCCAGCAGTTGTAAGAGTTTAACTCCTAATGCATTGGCCCGTTTGTTTTGAAACTTCATGCGACATCCTCCGGACGTCGTTCATTTCACTGGGTAGAGAACAACAAACGTAACGAGCCCAGTTTAATGAAAAAACCCTGTTGCGGCAAACGGATGTACTTCCAATGCAAGCGCAGCAAGCCGGGTAATTTGGTTTTGACAGCGTGCAGCCCGCTCCAATTCGTTGACGCACATTCACGTCAACGTGCTTGCGATACGACCTTAAAATGAAAAAATGTGGTTGGCCCGCTATACATTTAAGGCTCAAATGTCTGGCTCCGCGCGTGTCCGCACGGAGCCATTTTTTGAGGTTTGGTTTTGATCAATTCCCAGCCGAAACCGACCCGATCGACCAGAACATCGTCTCTCCTGACGCGTCATCGACGCCGTCATTATCGGTCATCACAAACGCCTCGCCCGAGGGCAGGATCGCCAGACCTTCGATCTTGTCCAGAACGTAGCCGCCGGTCGCGGTCAGGTCGGGCAGCAGGTCGCGAACCTCTTGCTTGCTGACCACGGGCAGATCGCCACCCAGCGGGGCCGGGGTCATGTCTGACAGCGGAATGCGGTAGATCTTTTTGGTCACGGCACGGTGGTCATGCTGGTTGTCGCGTTCGATGACATAGACATGGTCGCCGAAAGCCACGATTTCCGACAGGCCAACCCAGCCTGTGTCCGGGTCTGCCTTGGGATAGAGTACGGCGCCCCATTCCTTGGTCTCCAGATTGTAGGCAACCAGTTTCACGTGGTTTTCCGGGTCGTCCTTCCATTCGCGCTGAACCGCTATCCACAGGGTGTCGCCGACCTTGGTGATGCCTTCGAAACCAAAGCGCTTTTCGACCGCCATCAGTTCCGGCGGCAGGCCGATCTCGCCCTTGCGGTCCTTGATCAGACCATCCGCCGAGACGTGGTAGATCGCATGCGGGATGACGCGGTCAGTGCGACCTTCCGAGGCGACGTAGAAGCCGCCCTTGCCGTCCAGCGTGATGCCCTCAAGGTCCAGTTTCTGGGCCGGGTTGCCATCCTGACGGTGGATGCGGATCACGTCGACGATGCGGGCGGGCTGCTGGCTGGGGTCGATCTTGAAGATCGAGGGCTGGAAACCGTAGAAGCTGTCATTGACCGCATAGATCATGCCATCTTCATCCGCGACCAGACCGGAGAGGGCACCCCATCCGATCAACTCATCCGCGCCTGCGGAGGTCAGATGCGGGTAAGCGGCGGGGGCGTTCTGATATTCAAAGATCGAGACATGCGCCCGCGGGCCGCCATCTTCGATCAGGTCTTTTTCGTTGGCCGAGATCAGCAGATTGCGCTCGGGGATGGCAACATAACCTTCGGGGCCAACACCCGAGGGCAGCAGTTGCTTCAGCACCGGGTTCGCCGGGTCGGTGGCGTCATAGACCCCGACGACCGAGGCGCGCTCGGCCCCGACAAAGATCATCGGCGTGCCGCCAAAACTGGCTGCGGTCACGCTTTCCGGTTCAACCCCTTTGGCATCCGAGCGTTTGTCGGGATAATGCCCGATCTGGATGATGGCTTTCTCGAAATCGGTGCCGTTTTCGTAAACAACGGTGCCGTCCTTATGGAAGATGGTCCAGCCACGCGACCCGCCCTGATAGTCGCCTTCATTGGCGGTGGCGAAGTGGGTGTCGTCGATCCATTTCACCGCGTCCGGCTCGCGCAGGCGGCCCGGCTGGCTTTCGGTGAAGATCAGCGCGCCGCGCTCGTCGGTGCCATCAATGCCTTCCAGGTCCACGCTGCCTGCCGAGAAATGGCTGATCACATTGCCGTCCTTGTCCACAACCGCGATGTGGTTGTTTTCCTGCAGGGTGATGACGGTTTCGCCAAGCGCGTTGATGTCCACGAATTCAGGCTCGGGGTCGGTCGGTGCAACCTCGGCCAGACCGGTCAGCGACGCCATTGTCATGCCCGCGCAATCCAGCGCGCCACCTTTCAGCGGCACCAGCGCCAGCGACCCGGCAGGCAGTTGCGGGATGATGCCGTCATTCAGGTCTTCGTCGCGTTCATTTTCGATGGCCACGGCGACAAAGCTGCCATCGGGGGCGATGGCGACGCTGTCGGGCTGACCGCCCAGATCACAGGCACCGGTTTCCGCCTTGCCCGCGATATCGACCGAGATCAGCTTGCCCGAAGGCGCGGTGTAGCTTTCCGAGGTGTTCACACCCACAAAAGCCGTCGCGCCGACGATTCCAACCGAGGTCGGCTCACCGCCCACCTCCATCGCACCCAAGGGCGCGGGTTTCGCGGGGTCGGTGATGTCGACCATGCCGATCACGCCCAGCGGGCTGTCGGTATAGACCAGCGTCATGCCATCCGCGGTCGCCGCAATGATCTCGGGCGAGGTTTCGCGGCTGGTATCCGCCCCCTCGGCCATGTTTTTCACGACGGGGAAAGACGCAATTCGGTTGAAATTCATCTCTGCCACGGCCTGACCGGCGGTCAGGGCAACGGCAGATGTCAGGCAGACACAGCGCAATGACATCGGGATTATCCTCTCCTGTTTGGACGCAAGTGGGATGGACCGGCTTTGTTGCGGGACTGTGACGGTTTTGATTCAGTTTGGTGACAAACATCGCCGGGCGTTGCCGCGAAACCGCGCCCGTCCGAAACCACTCGCCACGTGGTTGTTGCCGCTATCTTTTACCGGGTGAATTTGCCAGTCTTTGCGGGAATTTAGCCCCCGAGGGGATGTAAATAGGCGTAACATTACCTATCTTATTGGGTAGATAAAACAAAAAAGGGATAGCAGATGTCGAACCAGCAATTTGAGGCTTTGATTCAGGAAACGCAGACCAAGGTGCGTGAAAGCCAGTCGCAAATCGAAGGGCTGACCTCGCGGATCGAAGCGGCGCGGGCCAAGATCGGCACGGCTGAGGCCGATATCGACATCGAAAACGCCACGCTCGAGGACGTGCACGCCCATACCGAGGTGATGAATGCCAATATCGCCGAGCTGATCATGGGGCTGGACGACGTGACCAACGCGTTTTCCAAGGATTTCGACGAGATGCGCTCGAAAACCGGGTGGGAGAGCTTTGTGGGCGTCTTCTCGAAAGGCAAATCCGAGTCGATGCGGCAGGAACGCATGCGCACCGCCAATATCGACGACAAGCTGCAGGATCTGATCGCCAAATCCGACGTGATCGTGAAGCTGCTGCAAGGGCAGTTGTCGGTGCTGGAAGAACAGCGCGTCAAAGTCGAGGACAACCTGACCGTCACGCTGGACGACCGCGAGGCGACTGTGGCCGAACTGGAGGCTTTGCGGTCCGAGATTCAGGGCATCGATCCGGCGATCATCACGCTGGAAAACAAGATCAGCGTCGAACAGGATGCCGCCGCGCGGACGCAGTTGGAAACCGAACTGGCCGAGCTGAACAAGCAATACAACGCCAAGGTTCAGGAAGAACAGGTCAAGCTGGCCAAGTCTCAGACGCTGGAGCGCTACATCGAAAAGGGCAAAACCTGGGTCGATTCACTGCAAAACCAGGCGGCGACGCAGATGGTGCTGATCAACAAGCTGCAGACAGACACCCAGCAGCGCGTGGTGCTGTATGACGCCCTGACCAAATCGCTGAAAACCGCGCAGCAGCAGGACGTTGCCCACCGCATCAACGAGATCGGCGTGCAGACGGATCAAGAGGCGCAAACCGCCATGGCCGCCATCGGCACCGCGACCAACCAGAAAATGGCCGACATGCTTGAGGCGCATGAGGACCACATGGTCTTCGCCCGCGACGTGCTGGAGAAAAAGGCCAAGGCGGATGAACGCTTTGCGCGCCGGTTTGCCTCGATTGTCGAGAAGCATGATAAGAATTTGTATGGTGGGTGATGCAATTCGGTATCAAGAACTTCTATCGGCCTACAAAAATCAAAAGCCTGAAAGAGCTTGAGCCTGAATTTGTGCCAAAATGGTTCAAGTATTGCCTACGCGCCGTCTTGGTGTGTTTCGCTTCCTTGGTGTTGATCGCAGTAGCGCAGCTTTTAGAAGTAGAAGTTTTGTTCGTTATTGGTGCGCTAGGTGTTCTGCTGGGCATGATTTCATTCTTCTTGATCTTTCTGATCCCCGCTTTGCTTTCATTTGGTGGGTTCTTTTGGCCTTGGTTGGGTAAAAAATCGGCACTTCTAGATAAGTGGTTGGAGCGCGATCTAGACTGGGGGTTCCGTAAGTGACTAGCCCAACCCAAGACCATGTCGGCCTGACCGACACTTTCGCCTCGCGCCGCTATTTCCGCAAATTCGAGGTGATCACCGTCCACCTACTGCGCGTGGCTGCGACGATGGAGGCCGAGGGCGCGATCAGCAAGCAAGAGGTGCGGATCGTGTCGCGCTACCTCTCGGGGCTGCTCTACACCTTCCGCGCGCTTTCAATGAAGTACCTGCTGGTCGGGCGCGATACGGGGCGGTTCTTTGGCAGCCTCGCCATGGACAAGCGCGACAGTGGGTTTCCTGTAGCGGCCGAGCTGCTGACCATGGCCAATGACGCGCAGCAGGCGCAGGTGCATCTGGCCAATATGCCGTCAGAGGATGATCTGAAAACCGACATGGTCCGCACCATCATTGGCGATCAGGAAATTCCCACCAAACTGCAGTTCGCGCTGTCACAAAGGCTCTATTACGAGGAATTGCTGAAGGGTCAGCTGTTTTGGGCCCGCAATGATCCCGAATGCCACTGGATCGGGAATGAGGGCGAACGGCGCAAGTTCCTGATCCACTGGGCGGTCTATGACAGCCAGATCAACCTGCCGGTCATCTATCTGATGCAGTTGGAGGACAGCGGCAAAACGGCCTTGCCCAAGGATCAACGCCGCTGGCCCGAAGTGCAGGCGCATCTGATGGCGCAGTCTTTGGGCGGGCTGAAACTGGTGACCATTGCCAAAGGCTTCGATCAGGATTTCGACGACCTGCATCCCAAGCACCTTCGCCGCATTCATGTGGGGCCGATGTATTCCTCGGCCTATACCGAGCAATCCGGCCCTTTGCGGCAGGTATTGGAGGACGCACAAGCGCCCGAGGGGCAGGACTGGGCGCTGGCCTGGACCACGGAAGAGCTGGAAAGCGAAGAGGTGATCGAAGAGCGTGCCGGGTGGTTTTCCACCGTCGAGCGCGAGGTCTTTGCGCTGGACCCGTTCGGCGGGCAGGGGGCCGAGACCGGGGCCACGCGCACCCAGCGGTCGATCATCCTGCCGCAGCGTCCGTTTCAGGTATTGGCCGAGCGCAATCCGCCGGGTTTTGGGGATGTGCGCAAGTTTGTGGTCAGCAAGGCGGGGCAGGTGTTGCGCTATTAGTATTTTCGCCTCCGGCGGAAGTATTTTTGAACAGAAGAAGCAAGGGCGATTGTGATATGAGTTTGACGTCAGATCAGATGGAATTGCGCGAAGACGACATTCGCAAGCATTATCCGGCGGCAACCGCTTTGCTGAACGGGTTCGAGCACGCGCCGCGGGTTGCGAAACCGGCTGATGCGGTGGTTGAGCGGTCACCCGGTGTATCGACGGGACGGCGGTTCCGGTCGACGACGCCGGGTTTGGTAACGCGCCGAACTGCGCGGGCAGATGGCGTGCATCTGGTTGAACGGATTGAGGCGTCGGATGATGGGGATACGCTGGTTTCGCCACCGCAGGCCACTACACAGCAGGCCATTCGCCGCGCCATCGCCATCGCTCTGGCCGTGGCTGAGGCATATGCGGAACAGACCCCGCTGGCCGATCTGAAACGCGCCAATCTGGCGGGGGATTTGCCTGCCGCGCGCAAGACCGAGTTTTCCGGGTTGCTGACGGCGGAGGCGCTGATTTCCCTGCATGTCTTTGGCAATGCACTGGCCTATCTGATGTCCTCGCATCTGAGCGAAACGACGGTTGATCTTGGCGAGATCGAGGAGGTTCTGACCGACAATGGCCAGCTTGCCCTGCACGGCGCGCTGTGGGAGCTGGATCAGGTGCTGGCCAAACATGCCCCGGACGATGCCAACCTGATCGCGGCCACCAGCGCCTATGCTGAACAACTGATGGACAAGGCCGCCCTGCGCGCAGGGTCCGCAGGCCATCTCGCCCCGTTCCAGACCGCCGCCTGGCATATCGAGGCTGACGATCTGACGATCCGGGGGTTCGAACCGGCGTCCAAGGCGAAATCCACCACCCTGACCATGACGTTCAAGAAACCGAACGAGGTGGTCGGCAACCATATCGCCAAGTATCAGGCGATGAAGCTGGCCAAGATGGTCATGGCCTACGACTTCGACCGCCGCCTGAACCCGTTTGCGGAACTCGGCGGGTTCATCTTTACCTTCATGGGCGACGGCAAACCGGGCACCGGCAAGACCACCCTGATCCAGATGATGGCCGGGCTGATCAACGACTATTGCCAGAACGCGGGCTATCCGTTTCGCTATCAGAACCTGAGCACCGACAATATCGACAGCTATCAGGGCAAATCCGGCCAGAACGCCAAGGCCTTTATCAACACGATCATCGACCCCTCAGTCATCGGTTTCGGCACCATCGACGATATCGACCAACTGGCGGGCAAACGAGGCGACCGGCAGTCCAGCGCCGGGCAGCTAGAAATCACCGCGGTGCTGATGGAGAGCTTTGCGGGCGCCAACACTGTCGTGCGCGGCAATTGCACCTTTGGCATGTTCTCGAACTACCCCGAGAATGTGGACGACGCCCTGCGCCAACGCGCGGGTGCACGGTTTCTGGTGGACGGGCCGCAAACGCGCGAGGATTACATCGACATCCTGCACCTGCTGATGGGCCGCAACCACGACATACCCTTGGGCGAACACGACGCCTATGCCGCGCAGGAGATCAAAAAGGCCGTCGCCGCCAGTTTCGAAAGCCACTCCCGCCCGCATGAGGACGCGCTGCTGCAGGTCTATGACCGGGTGTCCGGCGAGATCGGCCAGATGGACACGATCGCCAAGCTGGGCACCTACCTCAAGGCGATCCAACAGGCCGATGAGCGCTTCACGGGCCGCGCCATCAAGAACATCACCGACGCGGTCAAGGTCCGCGCGATGGATTTCGAACTGCCGGATGAGTGGATGGAAAACCCCGACCTGTTCCTGTTCCGCGACTACGACACCAAGAAGGCGATGATCGAGGACCTGCGCCAGCCGATCACGGTGGAGATGGTGATGCAAGAGATCAACCGCTACGCCGACAGCGAGTTCCGCTATGCCGACAAGAGCGACGAGGTCGCCATCGAAAACGCGGTGCGAGAGATGGGTCGGATGGAAGAGGCCAAGCGGCGGTATCTGGAGGGGAAGGGGTCGTGATTGCTAACTTTGTAATCTTTGCGCTTCCCGCCAGTTTGAGTTTGTCTGCATGTTACGTGGTCATTCTAAAGGCACCGCGTTCATCTCTTTGTCTTCGTTTTCTGGCGGCGTGGGTAGTGGCGTTGTTGGTATCAGCGCTCTGCCTTTCTCTGATCGGGATATTGTTCGATATGGGTCTTGGGCATCTGTTGCGTGTCCATGATCGAACGAGCTACGCAGCAGCAGGCTGGGCGTCGATTGCGCTGAGCATTTGCTTTTCAACGATTGTCATAGCCTTGTTCGCGGGTCTCTTGGCCAAACGGCGGTATCCGGAGGGGAATGGGTGACGAACAGCGGAGGAATACACCACAAGATAATTGGCGACCTTAGAACACGAGGTTTGGCCAATTGATTTCAGGTTTGTTGATTGCTGGATTCATGGCGGACTATTCCTGCGGGGTAGGTGTTGAAGTGCATGTCGCTTTGGCAATCACTTTGATTGCTATTGGCGCATTTGCAGCCGTCTTTCTCCGAAACGCAACAACACGAACTTTCTGGTCAGTCGTTTTACTATCTTCCATCGGTTTGTTCGTTGCCAGTGCGGTTTCCTACTGGGCAATATACACTTGCGCAGATTTGCATGACGCCGCTCCTTGGACCAGTGGACTTGGCGACAATAAACTTGACTACGTGGTCTTCAGGAGTGCCTTGTTACTTCCCTGCTGGGCTATACCGCTGGTACTTATCTGTGGATATCTGAGAGCAAATGGCGGGGGACTAGAAATTCCGAAAGACCCAAGAATATGATCCGCCTCATCGAAAAAGGCCTGATGTTTGGCAACCTCGTCCACATCTCCAGCCCGGCTCTGGTCGAGCGGTATAACCGTGCGCTGCTGCATCTGGCGGGCAAGACCACTCAGCTTTCGGATTTCCATGTCGATATCTCGGGCTATTCGCCGGAGGTGGGGATTGAGCTGGACGATCCGCTCTACCTCAACCCCAACGGGGTCAACCGGCAGTTCATCCTGCTGACGACCGAACAGAAACGCGCGCCTTTGCTGAACGTCAAATTCTCGACCTCGCGCGATATCCTGCGCGAGTTCATCGAGATGAACGAGGCGCAGCTGTTCGCCCTGACCGCCACCGATGCGGTGGCCGGAGAGCTGGTGAACTCGGTCTTCAAACTCACTACGCCCGCCGACCTGCTGAACCTGCGCAAGATCGAGATTGAGGCCGATACCGTCGGCGGCACCCTGCGCAAGGCCAACCAACTGGCGGGCATGGTCGAGCGGTTCAAAACCGAAGAGGACGCCTGGTTCGACGACGTGCTGATCGCGAAGATGATCGAAACCGCCAAAGACACCGGTGACGTGACGCGCAATCCGGTCCACCTGCGCCACACCGCGTTCGAACAGCCGAATTTCTGGACGGCGCATTTCGGCGGGCTGTATCTGTTTCCCGACCTCGATCACCCGGCGGCGATTTGCATGGGCGACACGCCCGACGATCTGCCGATGGAGTTCGTCTTCCACAAATCGCAGCGCAACCGGATCGCCAAGTTTCTGGACTACAATGGTCTGGTCGAAACCATCATTGAAGCGCGCGGTGTGGATTCCGCCGCGATCCTGCAGCAGAAGATGGATTTTCTGACCGTCTCTGCCGCTGCGGATGCCGATATCGACCTGACCACGCTGGATCGCAGCGACATGCGGCGTCTGGCGCGCAACCACGCGGATCGCCTGCCCGACGCCTTTCACGGGTTGGCGGACCTGTTGCGCTGGGCGCGGGATGGCGGGCCGTGGCCGCGGATCACCTCGGACCATCCGGCCTATTTCTACACTCTGCGCGCGGCGGATACGCCGCACCGGGATCTGGTGAACATGCTGCTGGCCGAGCTTGCGCCGCTGGACCCGCGCCAGATGTTCATCTGCCATAAAGAGCTGTTCTACAGCACCTACGCCACATGGCCCGAGGCCAAGAAAGCCTATGTTGCCGACTTCCTCGCGCGCGAGTATCAGGTGGACAAGGCCGGGGCCCGCGCGGCGCTGTTCGGGCACGAACCGGATATGAGCGGCGAGGATCGGGTCAGCGATGCGGTGATTGCCCGCGTCGGCCCCTGGGGCGCGGTTGGAAAGGGTTGATATGATCGGAGCACTGCGCCTTATTCTGATCCTGCTGTTTCTCCAGACCGTCGCCTATTTTGCGCTGTCGATCTATTCGCGCGGGGTGCGGCGCCGCAAGCTTGAGGACTGGTGGGACGAAAAGGGCAAACGGGGCGATAAGGACGCATTTGTCGCACGCGGATTGCATGTCTACGACAATTCGTTCCGGCGCAAACTGATCCTGGGTGTCTATATTGTACCCTGGGTGGCGATTGGCGCGCTGATCTATTTTGTGAATTATATGTGAGGACGACAGCATGGCCTATGTGAAATGGGCGTTCATTATCATCTTCTGGGGCACGATTGCCGTGGTGCTGCAGTATTCCCTGCCGCAGCGCGACATCGTGCGGATCGTCAACACCTATGAAGAACGTCAGGACCTGAACGACTGGACCCGTATCTTCTGGTCCGAGCCCGAGGATCAGTCGGCCAGCCTGTCGAACCGCGATGTGCAGTTCATTCAGGCGGTCCGCGCCAATGGCAAACCGATTGTCTATCGCAACGAGGATACCGGCTGGGGCTGGCCCCCCTATTTCAAGTTCGACACCGCCAACCTTTATACCGAGGCGAACGACGCCAAATCGACCAAGGATGACCCGGACTGGGTTGCTGTCACTCATTACGGGTGGCGCAATGAGTTCATGTCGATCTTTCCCAATGCGGTTCTGATCAAACATGTCGAGGGGCCCGATGTTCGGCTGATCCCGTGGTTCAACATCATCTTCCTGACGGTCTTTGCAGCCTTGATCTGGGCGCTTTGGGTGCGCTGGCGGCGATTCCGGCAGCGCCGGATCGATCCCATGCTCGAAAATGTCGAGGACGGGCTCTATGCGGCGGGTGACGCGATTGAGGAAAAGCGAAACGGGTTCCGCCGGTGGATCGATAGCTGGAAGTCGAAATAGTCCCGGCATTGCCTGAGTCCTAAAGGGCCGGGTTCATCTGACGATGAACTCGGCATGCAATGCGCCCGCCGCCTTGATCGTTTTGAGAATATCGATCATGTCACGCAGCGATACCCCCAGCGCGTTCAGCCCCGCCACCACCTCGGACAGGGTGGTTGCTTCGGGGATTTCGGCCAGACCGGTGCCTTCCTCTTCCTCGATATTCGCAAGCGTTCTTGGCACGACGACGGTTTCGCCTTGCGCGAACGGGTTGGGCTGCACGGCAATCGGGGCTTCCTCAACCGTCAGGGTCAGGTTGCCCTGTGAGACTGCGACGCGCGAGATACGCACCTCTTGCCCCATGACGATTGTACCTGACCGTTGATCGACCACGACACGGGCTTTAGTTTCCGGTTCAACAAGGATATTTTCGATCCGGCCAATGGCATGGGCGGTCGACACGGATTGCGTAGCCTCGATGTTCAACTGAACCGTGCCGGAATCGCGCATGATCGCGACGGCGCGGTTGAATTCGGTGTTGATGGCCCGCTCGATCCGGCTGGCGGTGGTGAAGTCCGGCTCGCGCAGGGCCAGCCGCATCTGGGTCAGGGTCGACAGGTCAAAGTCGATTTCCTTTTCCACCCGCGCGCCCGAGGGGATGACCCCGGACGTGGGCACCCCGCGCACGACCGAGGCGGCCTCGCCCTCGGCCACCGCGCCGCCGGCCAGAACGGTGCCCTGGGCCACCGCGTAGATCTGGCCATCGGCGGCGTTCAGCGGCGTCATGATCAGGGTGCCGCCCAGCAGGCTGCCGGAATCCCCGATGGCCGAAACCGTCACGTCGATCTGGCCGCCGACCCGCGCAAAGGGGGGCAGGCTGGCCGTGACCAGAACCGCCGCGACGTTTTTGGGCCGGAAGTCCTCACCCGTGACATTGACGCCCAGCCGTTCGAGGATGTTCGACATGATCTCTTCGGTGAATGGCGAATTCCGCAACCCGTCGCCGGTTCCGTTCAGGCCGACAACAAGGCCGTAACCGACCAGATCGTTGCCGCGAACCCCGTCGAAATTCACCAGATCCTTGAGCCGGATCGCCCCAGCCGAGGCCAGACCGGGCAGCAGCATCAGAAGAAAAACCAGAACCCTCATCTCAGGAAATTCACCAGCGACAGGCTCGCGTTCCGCACGGTGACGGAATACAGGCTTTCCAGTTGGAACTGGACGGTTTGCAAACTGGCCGCCGTTTCATAAGGGTCCGCTGCGACCAGCGTGTTGCGGCTGTGTTCAAGGCTGGTCCGCGCGGCCGCGTTGCGGATGGCCGCCTGTTCGACGCGCGCCTCAGCAGCCCCGACCTGTGCCCGCAGGTTCACCGTGTCGTTCCGCGTATTGGCCAGATCGACGCCCAGTTGCGTGAACAGGGTTGCCCTTTGGCCCGGCGGCAGGGCCAGCGCAGTGTCCGAGGCCAGCGCGGCCAGCGCCACATCCCTGAGCGCGGCTTTGAATGTCGGGTCGGTTGCGGTGATGGGCACGTCGATCCGCTCATTTTCCGAGATGTTCATCGGGGCCAGCGGCGCGTTTGACCCTTGATAAATCACCGTGTCAAACCCTGCGGGATTGTTGAACCAGGCCTCGGCGGCAGTGCGAATGTCTGTCACCGTTGTCAGGCCGGTCAGTTCCGTCTGCAACGCCGTCAGAAGCGTGTCCGCGGACGGCAGCGGAGAGACATCCGTTGCCACACCCGCAAACAGGCTGCGCCCGCCCGCCCGCGTGTTCAGGGCGGACATCATCGTATCAAGCTCATTGCGGGCCTGGACCGAGGCCTGTTCATGTGTGACCGTGTGGATCGACATTCCGAACGACAGCAAAGAGGCGGTGATTTCGCCCAGCGAGCCGTCAAAGGTCGTCAGGCTTTGCTGCATGGCGTCGGTGAACAGACCGGCCTCGGCGGTGGCGATCCGGAACGCGTCGAGTCGGGCAAGGCTGTGGTCCAGATCCAGCAGTTGCGAATAGTCGCCGCCCAGATGGCCGGATACATCCTGCACTTTGCCGGTCGACATCTCATAAGACAGGGTTTCGATCTGGGTTTTGATCTCGGTGGCGCGGGTCCGAAGGGTCATGCCCCGGGCCAGATCGCCAATGGCATTCAAGTTCATGGTCACAACCTCAGCAGGGTTTGCAGCAGTTCATCGACGACGGTGATGACCCGGGCATTCGCGGCATAGGCCTGTTCGATCTGCATCAGGCTTTGCAGTTCCTGATCGGTATCCACGCCCTGTTCAGCCTCGATCTGGGCCATGTGCACCTGCGCCGTGTTGGCGAAGGTTTTGCGCTGCGCGGCGACATGGGCGTTGGCGCCCGCTTTCGATTGCAGCGCCTCGGTCAGTTCGGCGGCGCGCAAATTGCCGGTGCCGAACAGCGCGCCCGGGACAGGGCGGGCGTCGTTCAGAATCGCACCAAAGGCCTGCAGTTGGGTTGCGTCCCCCGGGTTTCCCGGCGTTGCCGCGCCAAGGCCCGCACGCAGTTTCCAACTGTCACCCCCGGCGTCGGGGTCGACCACCGGATTGAGCGCGATGCGGGAAGCAATCCCGGTCATGGTCGCCGGATCGAACCGGTTTCCGGCATCCGTGAACAACCCCGGATCGGTTGCGCCAGCGGTTGGGTCCAGTCCGGGGGTTTCAAACCGCTCGACAAGATCGCGGGCCACGGTGTCCAGTTGGTCCTGCGCGGCAATTGCCAATTCGTCACGAATGGTGAACTGCGCGGCCAGCGCTCCGCCCCTGATCTGGGCGGTGTCGCCACTGGTGCGGACCGGCTTGCCGTTCATCTCCAGCCCCGACAGCAGCCCGTTGGCGACTGTCATGTGTGGTTTGGTCTCGCCGGTGGTCGAAAAGGTGAACTCTGCAGCCTTGCCCTCCAACAGGATCAGCCCGCCATCGGAATAGAGCGAGACCTGATCGTTGCTACGCGCCACGACATTGACCGGAATCAGCTCGTTGACCTGATCAATCAGAACCTGCCGCTGATCCAGCAAAGCGCCGGTGTCGCCGCCAGAATTGCGAATGGCGGGGATCTTGGCGTTCAACGCCTCGATATCCTGCAGCGTCTGGTTCAGGCGGTCGATCTGTGTGCCGATTGTGCGGTCGGCATCCGACCGTGCCTGCCGCAAACCCTCGGACGCGGTGTTCAGGCCGGTTGCAAGATCCGCGCCTGCGCGGGCCACCTGAGTCAGACGTTCGGCGGAATCGGGCAGGCTGGCGGCGGTGATCAGACTGCCCTCAAACGCGGACAGCCGCGCCGTCAGCGATGTGGGGTCATCGGCAGAACCGACCAGTCCTTCGAACCCTGTATGAAAGTCGGACAGCGCCGTCTGCCGCGCCAGATCGGCATCGGTCATGCGCCTGTTGGCGGTCAGGACAGGGTCCTGATGCCGGATCACGCCGACGGTGCGCACCCCGTTGCCCGAGATCGGGCTGGTGGCCAGTTCAAGAGACCGGCGTGCATAGCCCGGTGTCAGGGCGTTGGCGATATTCCCTGACACCACTGCCGCCCCGCGGCTGGCGGCGGTCAGCCCGCCCAAGGCGTTGTTCAAGGCCGTCGACATGTTCATGATACCGCTCCTTTCCCGCGTTCAAGACCCGGATTACCGTTTGATATTCGTGGTTTCCTGCAACATCTCATCCACCGTCTTGATGACCGTGGCACTGGACGAATAGGCGCGCTGCGTCTGGATCAGCGAGGTCAGCTCGGTCGCGACATCAGTGGTCGATTCCTCGCGCGCGAATGAAACGAGGTCTCCGGTCGGGCCTTCCCCTGCATTCCACAGAAAAAACGTGCCGCTTTCCCGTGAGGGCGCATAGGTCTGGCTGTCGAGCGCGGTCAGGCCGTTGGGGTTTGGCACATCCGCCAGCGGAATCTGGTACATGCGGCGGCTGATGCCGGTATCGTAGAAGGCGTAGACATATCCGTTTTCATCCACCTGCACGCTGGTCATTGTGCCCACGGCGGAACCGTCGCGAGTGATCGAGACCGGCGCGAACGTGTCGGAGAGCTGTGTGATGCCGTCCGCGTCGCCGATCAGGCCGATGTTTACCTCCATCGGGCCGCCTGCGACGTTGACCACGACGCTGCCGGTGGCCGGGTCATAGGCGCCGCCGGATACAGGCGTGACGCTGGCCAGAGTGCCCCCGGCGGTGCGGCTGTCGGTGAAAGTCAGCGTGTATTCCCCGATCGCTGCACCGCCCGATGCGGAATCGCGCAGGATCATTGTCCATTCATTGCTGGACCCGGTCGCGGGGACTGTCGGAACCAGTTCGATGTCGACACTTTCGGATTTGCCCAGATTGTCGAAATACTCGACCGAGAGCGGCTGCATGTCGCCGGGTGCACCTGCGTCGGTCGCGGTTGCGGGCAGGTTCATCCGCAGGTTCATCTGCGTGGTGGGCGCGCCGGACAGTTGATTGACACTCAGCTGAATGGGCTCCAGCGCGGCGGGGGTGTCGCGCGACACGGCAGGGATCGACCCGTCCGCCGCCGCGCGCCATCCCAGCAGGACAAGGCCGGATTCGGTGACAAGATACCCCTCATCATTGGTGCGGAACGAGCCCGTGGTGGTCAGCAGCATCTCGTTCGAGCCGCCCGCGATTTGCGAGCTTGGGCGCACCGGCAGCATCCCGCGCCCGCGCACCGCCAAATCGGTAGAATTGTTGGTGGTCACCAGCGATCCGCGCTGGTCGATCAGGCGCTGGCTGGTTGTCCGGACGCCGCCCGCCGAATAGCTGCCGCCCTGACCGGACGTGACCATGGAATGAAAATCCGTCTCGACCCGTTTGTAGCCGAAGGTGGAGGAATTCGCGATGTTGTCCGAGATCGTGGCCAGCCTGTTGGCATTGGCCTTCAACGCCGCCACACCTGCATTCAGCGAAGAGGAAATTGTCATCGGCACGCCCTTCTGTTGCGTCAATCGTTGATGCAACAGGTAACGCGCCGGGCCTTAACAGCGCGCTAACAGGTAAAATGCGTTCTACTCTTCATGGGGCGCGCAGGAAAATGACCTCGATCCTGTTGTTGCGCACATCCATCGGGTTTTGGCTGGACAGGTCGCGGTCGGCATGGCCGGTCACGCGGTCGAACCGCTTTGCTGCAACGCCCTTGTCCTGCAGCAGTCGGCGCACCACCCGCGCGCGGTCGGTGGACAAGACCCAGGCCGGGTTGCGGGCCAGCACGACCGGAGAAGCGCTGACATGCCCTTCGACCGACACCGGATTTGTCACCAGATCCGAGGCGCGGGCCACGAACAAAGCCAGCGCGCGCATCATCGGCGTGGGCTTGTCCGAACCCGATTCAAACAGCGGCTGGTCGTCGGTATCGAACAGCTCGACCACCAGCCCTTCGTCGGTGACGCGCGTGACGATATGTTTGAGGATCTTGTCAGAGACCTCGCTTTCTCCGGTGCGACCAAGCAGTTCCGCCTGAAGCGTTGCGAAATCTTCTGCCGGCCCGTCGCTGCCGTCTTTCGCGGCCACGCCGGTCGCACCGCGCGCACGCTTGGCTTCAGTCGGGTAGCGGCTGATGGCACCGGTGCCGTTTTTGACCAGCACCTCTTCCGAAAACATGCTGTCGCCGCCAAAAACGCCATCGCCGCCACCCGAATTCGGGCTGAGCGGTATTGTCGGCGAAAAGTAATCCGCCAGACCCTTGCGTTGTTTTTCCGTCGTTGCGTTCAGCAGCCACATCAACATGAAGAAGGCCATCATGGCCGTTACAAAGTCCGCATACGCGACCTTCCACGCGCCGCCATGGTGGCCATCGCCCCCTGACACACGCTTCTTCTTGATGATGATTGGCGCCGCATTGGATTGCGCACCCATCTCCACCACCTTTTTATCACCCGATTACAGGCGTAGCAGCGGAGGCGTTAAGGCAGGCTTAACACTTAAAACTGTCGCGACTTTAGCCTAGCGCGGCAAACCGGCTGAGGCGCGGCGCAGGATCAGAGACAGGCGGTTGAAACTGTTTTCGATCCCTTCAGAATCTGGTTTACCAAAGAAGGTGTCCAGTTCCTCATGCACGCGCACCGCCTGATCCAGAAGCGGGTCCGCGCCTTCGGAATAGAGCCCGGCCTTGATCATCACTTCGGATTGCTCGTAACTGCCGACCAGTTTGCGCGCCTCGGCGATCATCTGGTTCTCGGCCTCGGTCGCCGCCCCCGGCAGGCTGCGCGAAACCGACCGGCTGAGGTCGATTGCCGGGAACCGGCCCCGTTCGGCAATCTCGCGGCTGAGGACGATATGCCCGTCCAGCACCCCGCGCAGAATATCTGCGATAGGTTCATCCATGTCCGATCCTGCGACCAGCACGCTGAACACCGCGGTGATGTCGCCCTGATCCTGCGTTCCGGGCCCGGCCCGTTCGCACAGATTGGCGATTAACGGAGTGACCGAGGGCGGAAACCCCCTTAGCGACGGCGATTCGCCCATCGCCACGGCGATTTCGCGATGCGCCTCGGCAAACCGGGTGACCGAATCGGCCAGAAACAGGACGTTCAGCCCCTGATCGCGCAGATATTCGGCCACCGACATGGCCGACCAGGCGCACCGCCTGCGCGACAGAGCCGACTGATCCGACGTAGCAGCCACGACAACCGAGCGTTTCATCGCCTCGGGTCCGATGGCCTGTGCCACGAACTCATTCACCTCGCGCCCGCGTTCGCCGATCAGGGCCACCACAACAGCGTCCGCCTGCATCGACCGGGCCAGCGTGGCTAGCAGGGTGGACTTGCCGACACCCGATCCGGCAAACAGCCCCACCCGCTGCCCGCGCACAATGGGCAGCATGGTATTGAGCACGGACAGCCCGGTAGGACTGCGCTGGCCCAGAGCTTTGCGCTGAACCGCGGGCGGCGGGGGTTGCATGATATCCCGGTCCTGCACCCCGCCCAGCAGGGGCTTGCCGTCCAGGGGCTGTCCGAACGGGTCGATCACGCGGCCCAGCCAGTGCATCCCCGGCGCAAATCCGGGCGTTGGGGTCAGGGTCACACAATCGCCAAGACTGACCCCGTCCGGGGCCGCGCCGGGCAACATATGGATGTGATCAGCGCCTACATGCAGCACCTCACCCGCCAGATCGGGACCCGCGCGGCGCTGCAGCGACAGCAGATCACCGATTCGCGCCTGTCCGGTCAGGCCGCTGACCTCGATCACGCCATGGGCGACGCCGGACACAAGCCCGACATGCCGGATCGCGGACAACCGGTCGAATTCGCATTTCAGACGCATCGGGTCGAGATCGGACATCGTGGGTTCTCCAACTGAGTTTCTGAAAACGCTTTCTAAAGGAATCGGAGTTAAGCCTTGATTGAAATTGATCGAGGGAGAAGCCCCGATGTTCTATGACCTGAACGTCTTTAAAACAGCGTACGCCATGGCAACCCATGCCGGGCAACGGCAGGCCGTCATCGCGCGCAACATGGCCAATGCGGATACGCCGGGCTATCAGCCCCGCGATCTCGAACCCTTTCAGACCGCTTTCGAAAATGCAGGCCCTGCGACCGGCATGACAGCCACCCGGCAGGGGCATCTGAACGGCGATACCGCGGCGCGCTGGGCGGAACAGGCTGCGGCCCCTTCGGGGGACCCCAACGGCAATGGTGTCTCGCTTGAGGAGGAGATGCTGAAAGCGGTCGATGTGAAACGCCAATATGACCGCGCTCTGACCATCTACCGCTCGTCCATCGGCATTTTGCGCACCAGCCTGGGTCGCGGGTGATGAGCGACTTTTCCCATTCCCTCACTGCCTCGGCCAGCGGTTTGCGCGCGCAGGCGGCGCGGTTGCGCCATGTGTCCGAGAATATCTCAAACGCCGATACGCCCGGATACCGGCGCAAGACCGTGCCGTTTGAAACGATCCAGAAGGATGGCAAATCAGTGGTTCAGGCAGGTCGCGTGCAGCTTGACCGGCGCGCGTTGTCGCGCATCCACGACCCCAGCCATCCGATGGCGGATGAAAGCGGGCACTACCTCGGCTCGAATGTCGATCTGATGATCGAGATCGCCGACGCGCGCGAGGCCCAGCGCAGTTATGAGGCCAACCTCAAAATGTTCGACCAGACCCGGCAGATGTCGTCGTCGCTGATGGATTTACTTCGCAAATAAAGGACAGCCAGAATGGATATCCGATCACTTACCGCCGCGCAGAACTACGCGGTCGCCCGCCCGGCCACGCAGGCCGACCCGGATCACGCCGGACTTGGACAGGGGCTGCGGTCCACGTTTCAGGATTTCGCCGCCACCCTGAAACACAGCGAGCAGATGGCCCAGACCGCGATGACCGGTCAAGCCGATCCGCATGCTTTGGTGCAGGCGCTGGCGCAGACCGAACTGGCGGTGGAAACCGCAGTGATCGTCCGCAACAAGGTGGTCGAGGCCTATCAGGAAATCCTGCGGATGCCGGTCTGACCCGATGCTGAGCGAAGGTCTGTTCTACGACATCGTGCGCCAGGCGCTGTGGGTCGCGGTTATCACCTCGGTCCCGATCCTGGCGGTGGCGCTGATCTCGGGCCTGATTGTGGGTCTGTTCCAGGCGCTGACCTCGGTGCAGGAAATGACGCTGACCTTTGTGCCCAAGCTGATCGCCATCGTCATCGTGTTCTGGATTTCGATGGGCTTCATGACCCAGACCTTGGTTACGTTTTTTACAGGAACGTTGGTTCCATTGATCGCAGGAGGCCGCTGATGGACACCGCCTATGTCACCCTGTCCCGCCAGTCCGGACTGATGAATGAAATGCGGTTGGTGGCGAACAATATCGCCAATGCCAGCACCACCGGATACCGGCAGCAGGGGCTGGTGTTTTCCGAGTTCATTCAGGACATGCCGAACACGCCGTCCCTGTCGATGAGCCGGGCCGAGGTGCGCAACACCTCGATGCAGCAAGGCGTGCTGACCGAGACCGGAGGCCAGTTCGACTTTGCCATCGAGGGCGACGGGTTCTTCATGGTCGAAACCCCGGAGGGCAACCGCCTGACGCGCGCGGGCCGCTTTACCCCCAACGCGCAGGGCGATCTTGTGGCGATGGACGGAGCGCGTGTGCTGGACAGCAACGGTGCCCCGGTGTTCATCCCGCCCGATGCCGCGTCGATTGATGTGGGCAGCGACGGCACGCTCAGCGTGAACGGGCAGGCGCTGGGCCAGATCGGCGTCTACCGCGTTACTGAGCCGGGGGAATTGGTGCGCGAAGGCAATACGCGGTTTCGTCCCGGCGGCGATGTCGAGCCGGTTCCGGAATCGGTCGTCGTACACCGGTTTCTGGAAGGCTCGAACGTGAATGCCATCGGGCAGGTATCGCGGCTGATCGAGATTCAGCGGGCCTATGAACTGGGTCAAAGCTTTCTTGAAACCGAAGACGAACGGGTTCGGGCCGCTGTCAAGGCGCTGATCCGCTGATCTGCCGAAACAGGAGAATTTCACATGCGTGCATTGAAAATCGCAGCGACGGGCATGACCGCGCAGCAACTGCGGGTCGAGACGATCTCGAACAACCTCGCCAACATGAACACCACCGGCTACAACGCCCGCCGGGCCGAGTTTGCCGATCTGCACTATCAGCAGATGGCGCGGGCGGGGACGGTGAACGCCTCGGATGGGACGGTTCTGCCGACCGGCATTCAACTGGGCCTTGGCGTGCGTCCGTCTGCGGTGACGGTGCAACTGGCGCAGGGCGGGCTGTCGGCGACCGGCAGCGATCTGGACGTCGCCATCGAAGGGCGGGGCTATCTGGAGGTGACGCTGCCCGGCGGCCAGTCGGCCTTTACGCGGGATGGCAGCCTGAAACGGTCGGCTGAGGGGCTGATCGTCACTTCGGACGGCTTTGCGGTTGCACCCGCGATCACCATCCCCGACGATGCGCGATCCATTTCGATCAACGCCTCGGGTGAGGTGTATGCCTATTTCGACGACACCCCCGAAGGGCAGTTGCTGGGTGAATTCACACTGGCCAGCTTCTCGAATGCCAAGGGGCTCGAGGCGATTGGCAGCAACCTGTTCAAGGAAACCGAAGCCTCTGGCGCGCCGGTTCCGGGTGTGCCGGGTGAAGATGGGTTGGGAACGCTGCGGCAGGGCTACCTCGAGGACAGCTCGGTCGATGCCGTGCGCGAAGTGACCGAACTGATCGAGGCGCAGCGGGGATATGAAATGAACGCCCGCGTCATCTCGGCCGTCGATCAGATGATGAGCGCAACGACACAGGTGCGCTGATGCGGTTGACGGTAGTGTTCCTGACTTTGATTGCGCCCGCGATGACCTTTGCCGACATCGTGGTGCCAACACGGACCATTCGAGCGAAAGAGGTCATCCTGGCCGCCGATCTGGAAACCAAACCCGAGGATTTCCCGGGGGTCGTGACCGAACCAGATAGGTTGATCGGGCAGGAAGCGCGTGTGGCCCTGTATCCCGGCCGCCCCATTCGTGACGCAGATGTCGGGCCGCCAGCCATCGTGGACCGCAACGATCTGGTTCTTCTCGTTTTCAATCGCCAGCCCCTGTCGATCACCACCGATGGCCGGGCCTTGGGGCGCGGAGCCGCCGGGGACAGGATCCGCGTGATGAACCTGTCCTCTCGCACAACTGTCACCGGGCGCATCCGGCCCGACGGAAAGATCGAGGTAAAGTAATGTCCGGACTGTCAAAAACCCTGTTGTTAACCGCTTTGGCCGTATCCGCCTGTGGCCGGTTCGATCACCTTGGAAAGCCCCCCAGCCTGACGCCCAACGATCAGTCGCCCGAGCAGGTTGCCATGTTGTGGCCGGGCTTGCCTCTGCACACGCAACCGCAGCGGACCGTTGACGGATCGTCGCTCTGGAGCGGCGGCCAGCAGTCGCTGCTGGGGGATCAGCGGGCGATCAAAAAAGGCGACATCCTGACGGTTGTGATCGAACTGGATGAAAAGGCCGAGATTTCCAACAACACCAACCGGTCCCGGTCCGCCTCTGAAAGCCTTGAGGTTCCCAGCCTGTTCGGCCTGCCGCAACGGCTTCAGGACAAGCTGCCCGAGGGCGCGTCGCTGGATGAAGCGGTCTCGGTTGAATCGGACGCGTCGACCGCGGGGCGCGGATCGGTCCGGCGCAATGAAAAATTGACCTTGCGGGTGGCGGCAACCGTGCTGGATGTGTTGCCAAACGGGGTTCTGTCGATTTCCGGCTCGCAGGAGTTGCGGGTCAATTTCGAACTGAGGGAGCTGCTGGTCGCCGGCTATGTCCGCCCGCAGGATATCTCGCGCCAGAACGAGATTACCTATGACAAGATCGCGTCGGCGCGGGTGTCGTATGGCGGGCGCGGGCAGATCACGGATGTGCAGCAGCCGCGATACGGCCAGCAGATTCTCGATTCCCTTCTGCCGTTCTGAGGTGCCGACATGTTGAAGATCGTGATGCCTGTCGTGTTTCTGTGCGCCGGACTGGGCGTTGGTGTGGGTGCCGGGGTTTTCCTGGCCCCTTCGGACACGCCCGAGGCGAAGGAGAAGCCTAAGGGCAAAGAGGCAAGCGTAGAGCCCAAGGTCAAGAAAGACGGCGAGGGGGAGTACGAATATCTCAAGCTGACCAAGCAATTCGTCATCCCCGTGGTCGAGGACGATCAGATTTCGGCCATGGTCACCGTGTCGCTGAGTCTGGCGGTGAAACCCGCCGCGACCGAGAGGTTCTATGCCATCGAACCCAAACTGCGCGACAGTTTCCTGCAGGTTCTTTTTGACCATGCAAACACCGGCGGGTTCGACGGCGCTTTCACCCAATCCGGCAATCTGAATGTCCTGCGCAAAAGCCTGTTTGAGGTGGCGCATAAGGATCTGGGCGATGATGTGTCTCAGGTGCTGATCATGAGTATCAATCGTCAGGACACCTGAACCCCCGCGTCCCGCCCCAGCCGTCACCCTGTCTGCTTCTTGATTAGCGCGCGCCGGAGGTCCTGTTTTTGCGTCTCCAGCAGGCCCTCGACGGCCTGTTTGCGGCCAAACGCGTGCCGCAGCTCTGCAAGCGCCTCGTTCTTGCGGGCCCGCAGCCGGGCGAGATCGGTGTTAAGGTGCCGGCGCGTTGCGGATTCCCACCCGTTCCAAAGGATATCTGTGCCTGTGACCCGGTAACCCTCGGCCCCGGCACCGTTGGCGCGCGCCATTTGAACCTGTGCGTCCAGCCGGGCCAGATCTTGCTGCAGTTTGGCTTCGGCCTCGAGCACTGGGCGAAGGGCCTGGTGTTTTTGCTGAAACACGGCCTCGGTCGTCATCGCGAGATTTGCCAATCTGGTTCGGTTCATCGGATTTGCCCTTTGACCCGTTTTTGCATCGCCTCGGCGAACCGGATCGCCGCGGCGACCGGGCGGTAGAGGTTTTCGGGTACCTCCTGCCCGATCTCGACCGTTGCATGCAGTGCCCGTGCGGTCGGGGGATCGGAATGGATCGGAACGTCGGCCCCCACGGCAGCGGACCGGATCGCCGCCGCCACTTCGTCCACACCCTTGGCGACGCAGACCGGGGCGGTACCGGCAGCGCGTGACCATTTCAGGGCAACGGCAAAATGGGTCGGGTTCACGATCACCACATCCGCCTTCGGAACATCAGCCATCATCTGATTGGTCGCGATGTCCTGCGCCCGTTGCCGCCTCTGCTGTTTCACATGCGGATCGCCCTCGGCATCCTTGGTCTCATCCTGGATTTCCTTGCGCGACATCCGGTTCTTGCGCACGTGCTCGGCCTGTTGCCAGAGGTAATCGACCACGCCGATGGCCAGCGCGACGGCGATCACGATGAAGAGAAAGCGAAACAGCAGGTTCATCATCAACAGGATCGATGAGCCGGCGGGTGCCGCGCTGGCCGACAGGATTTCGGTCAGGTTGGCGTGCAGAAACAGCGCAAGGCAGGTGCCGTAGATCACGAGTTTGAAAAAGCTTTTGGCAAATTCGAACAGGCCGCCGCGCCCGAATTTGTTCTTTGCGTTGGACACGATGGAGATGCGCGACAGTTTTGGTTTCAGCTTGCCGGGCGCAAAGATCAGGGCGCGCTGGGCGATCAGGCTCAGCAAAACGGCGGCCATCGGCAGGGCAAACAGAATAACCGCAGGCACCAGAGCGCCGGTCAGCATACCGGCGACCGGAGCGGCGGCAGGCCCCGAAGATACCAGTTGCGCAATGGCATCGGATTGATCGATCAGCACAACGAACAGGGTGCCAAGGCGATCCGCCACATAGTTTCCGGCGGCCAGCAGGGCGATCAGAAGGCCGGAATAGGCGGCCACGGCGGACAGGTCGTTGGACTTTGCGACCTCACCCTTTTCGCGCGCTTTCAGCAGCTTCTGAGGGGTCGGCTCAAAGGATTTGTCGCTGTCGTCTTCCGTGGCGCTCATCATCGCCCCCCGGTCGGGTTCAGGATGAAGGCAAACAGGGCGTCCGACCAGACCGACAGGATCAGCGGCGTTCCGGCGAACAGCAGAAACAAGCCCGCGAAGGTGATCGCAGGGGCGCCGACAAAGGCCACCATCAGTTGCGGCATGGCCCGGTTGATCACCCCGAGCGCCAGATTATAGATCAGCGAGGCGATGACAAACGGGGTCGCAAGCGCAAAGGCCAGCCCGAAGCTGTACGAAATCCGCTGCACACCCCATTGCGACAGATCCGCCGCTGCCGGGGCCAGCCCCATGGGAAACAATGTGTAGCTGTGGATCAGGAACTGCGCCGCGCGGATGTGCAGCCCCATCAGCGCGGCCAGCGCCAGCCCCGCGATCGTCAGCAGATATCCCATCGCCGGAACCGGATCGACCGCCGCGCCGCCCAGAATCTGCGAGAGCGAGGTCGATTGCGCGGCGATGGACCCCGCCGTCTGCAGCGCAAGCACAAACAACCGCAAGCCCATGCCCAGGGCCATCCCGATCAGCACCTCGGTTATAACGAGACGCACCATGTGCAGCACTCCGGGCGCGAGTGCCGGGGGCGGAACTGCCGGGATCACGATCAAGGTGAACGCCACGGCAATTCCAAGTTTGACCCGCACCGGGATGCTGCGCTCACCAAAGGCGGGCAGCAGGGACACCAGCGCCGACACCCTCAGAAACACAGCGAAGGCTTGCCAGAGCCCCGCGCCCAGTTGCGACAGCAATTCGGGCGGCAGGGCGATCACGCGGGTACCGTTCCGACAAGGGCCGGTCGCGCCTCGAGCCCGATTTCTTCAAAAGACAGGACCGGATTTGCAACGCCGCGCGCCTGCATGATCGTGCGCAGCATGCGGCGGCGGCGGGTCGAGGTGACGACCGCCGGAAACAGCCCGTGATCGGCCGAGCGGCTGACGCTTTCAACCATGCCGTCCGCCAGCTTGTTGAACAGGTTCGGGGGCAGGGCCACGTCGACCCCGGCGGTCTGGGTGTCGATCTGGTAGGTGGCAAACGTATCCTCCCACTCAGGCGCAAGCTGGATCAGGGGGATCGACCCGTCCTCGCGTTTCATGTCGGCAACAAGTTGAAAACCCAGTCGCTGCCGGACCAGTTCGCAGATGCCTTCGGGCTGGGTGGTGGTCAGCCGCGCCTCGGCCACGCTTTCCAGGATCAGCGCCATGTTGCGGATCGAGACACGTTCGTCCAGCAACAGGCGCAGCACGGCGTGCAGCGTGTCGATGGGAACCTTGTCGGGGATCAGCTCGTCCAGCAGCTTGCGGTTCGCCTCGGCCCGGACCGGATCGCTGAGCCGGGTCATCTCCGACAACAACCGGCGCAGGGATTTCAGGGTCAGCAGGCGCGAGAAGTTCTGTTTGATAATCTCAAGCAGATGGGTCGCAAGAATTTCCGGCGGCGACACGATGGTTGCGCCGTTCAGCGTCGCCTCCTCCTGATCCTTGGGCAGAATCCAGCGCGCGGGCGCGCCGTAGACGGGTTCGGTGACGTCATTGCCGTCGGGCAGCAGGTCCGCGCCGTCCTGAACCAGCGCCAGCACAAGATCCGGGTTCAGAACGCCGCGTGCCTGTTCGACGCCCTGCACCTTGACTACGTAAGTGCCGGTGGGCAGGTCTGCGCGGTCGGTCAGTCGGATCTCGGGCAGGATCAGGCCGAAGGTTGAGGCGACATAGGTGCGCATATTGGCGATCCGCGCGTCCAGACCGGTGCCGGGGTTCAGCACCATGCTGACAAGATCGGGGGCAAACTCCAGATGCACATCGTCCAGATCAAGGATGTCGCCGATGGCCTGAGAGACGGGTGCGTCGGTCTGGGCCTCGGGTTTCAGCGCCTCGGCTTGGGCCGTTTTTTGGCTCTGAAACACCGTGTAGGCGGCATAGCCCAGCACGGCGGCCCCCAGAATGAAAGGCAGGAACGGCAGGCCGGGCACCAGTGCGAACAGCACCATCAGCACAGCCACCGTCCCCAGCGCCGCCGGATGCCGCCCGAGTTGCGAGAAGATCGCGCTGTCGGTTGCGCCTTGCGTGCCACCCCGCGCCAGCAGCAAGGCCGAGGCAATTGAGATGATCACCGCCGGAATCTGCGACACCAGCCCGTCGCCCACGGTCAGAATCGCATATGTCTCAAACGCCGAGGCGACGGGCATGCCGTGCACGATCACGCCCATGACCAGACCCATGACAAGGTTCAGCAGGGTGATCAGCAGACCGGCAACCGCATCGCCCTTGACAAACTTTGACGCACCATCGAGCGAGCCGAAAAACGTTGTCTCCTGCTGTTCACGCTCGCGCCGTTCCTTGGCCTGTTGGTGGTCGATGGCCCCGGCGGACATGTCGCTGTCGATGGCAAGCTGTTTGCCCGGCATCCCGTCCAGCGCGAAACGCGCGCCGACCTCGGCCATGCGGGCCGCCCCTTTGGTTATCACCATGAAATTGACGATCAGCAGCACGCCGAACACCACGAGGCCCAGGAAGATGCTGCCGCCCATGACGAAACTGGCAAAGCCTTCGATCACATCCCCGGCGGCGTTTGGCCCGGTATGGCCCTGACCGATGATCAGCTTGGTCGAGGACACGTTCAGCGACAGCCGCAGCATCAGCGAGGCCAGCAGGATTGTCGGGAAGGACGAGAAATCCAGGGGCCGCTCGATGAACAGGGTCAGGGTAAAGATCAGGATCGCCAGCGCGAATGAGGCCGCAAGCCCCACATCCAGCACCCAGGCGGGCATGGGCAGGATCATCATCACGATGACCGTCATCAACGCCAGCGCCAGCAGAACGGTGGGCGAAAACAGGGACCGGGCGTCGATCTTGGGCACGGTAGGCTCCTAGTTGAAGGCGATAAAGGCGATGGCGGTGTCGGCGGCAGGCATCAGAGAGCCCAGCGAACCGCTTCGGGGTTGCGCGGTTTGCAGCGGGATCAGTGGCGCTGCTCCGGTAAAAGGATCGCGCGGCGCAGATGCGGTTTGCCGGGTGGGGTTGTCATCCAACTGCGCCATTACCGCCCGAAACCGACCTTTGTAGGCCTGCGCAAGGCTGTCGGTGCGCGAATGATAGGCCCCGGCGGCAGCGGGCCACGAGCCAAGCTCGGCATGCAGGTCTTTCAGGAAGCGGGCGGCATAGGTGGCGTTTTCATCCGGGTCGAACATGGCGTCGATCGAGCGGAACGCCTTGCCGTGCCAGCGGTAATTGATCTGAAAGCAGCCGATATCGAAACTGCGCTGACCCGCCTTGAAAATCCGGAACAGATAGGATTTGGCCTCGATCTCGGATTTGAACCAATAGCCTTGCCCTTCGACATTGATCGTCCAGGGCCACGGGGTCAGGCGGCCATTCTGCGCCCGCCCGGTTTCCACCCGCGAGATTGCGCGCAACACGTCCAGCGGAACCCCCTCATGAACAGCGGCGCGACGGGCCGCGTGATCGCATATCTCGCCGGTTCGGGCGTCCGGCAGGGCAAACCCGGCCTGTGCGGCAAGCACAAGCATCAGGGATACAAAAACGGTCTTGCGATAGGGCATTCTGCCGGTCCGGGATTCTGATCAATCCGGGCCAAGCTAGTCACTTATGGGTTTACAGAGGGTTAGCGCTGGTTATTTCCGGTCAATCCGCCGGCCAAAAACAACGCTGGTATTGGTGCGCAGCACGCCGGGGATTTTGGCCAGATCGTCGACCAGTATGTCCAGATCCTCGATCCGGGGGGCCTCGGCGGACAGAAGCAGGTCGAACTCGCCATTGATCGACAGGCAGCGTTTGACCTCGGGGTAGGTTTCCAGCCGTTTGATGATGCGGGTGGTTTCCTTTTGCTGCACCTCGAGCAGGACAACGACCTGAACCTTGGGGGCATCCTCGGAACGGTTCAGAATGACCGCATAGCCTGCGATGTCGCCCCGGTCTTCCATCCGTTTGATGCGTTCATGCACCGTGGTCCGGGCCACGCCCAGTTTCGCTGCGATTTTCGTGGTCGACTCGCGGGCGTTGTGTTGCAGGGCGGCGATGATGCGGCGGTCAAGCTGATCCATTAGGTCTCCGGCATGGGGTCGCTCTGGTGTAGAGCAGATGGGTGCCGGGGCTCAAGGCTTGTGCGCGGCCTGTGCCGTTTCCGACCGGGGCCAGAGCGCCAGCGCGGCCACCAGCCCCAGAACCGCAGCACTTGTCATGCCCGCCAGCGCCACGGTTGCGCCGAACCGGGTCATCAGCCATCCGGCCAGCGGGTAGAGCAGCAGCCAGCACGCGTGCGACAGCGTGAACTGGGAGGCAAAGACCGCCGGTCGATCCTCGGGCCTGGCCGAGCGGGTCAGCAGGCGGCCCGATGGCGTGACCGTCGTCGCATAGCCAAACCCCGCACAGGCCCAGAACGCGGTCAGCAGGGGAAGGGACAAGGGGGCAACGCCGCTCAGCAGCGCTGCGGTGGCCATCGTTGCGGTCCCCATCGCCGCCCCGGTGAGCATGACCCGGCGGTCTTCGAACCGGTCCAGCAGCGGCGGCAGGGCAAAGGCCGCCACCATCGACCCGCCGCCGAACCCGGCCAGCGCAATCGCCACGGCGCTTTCGGACAGGCCCAGATTGGCGCGGACAAGGACTACCGTATTGACGATAACCATCGCGCTGAGCGCCGCGGCGGTCCAGTTGAGCGCCAGCAAGCCCCGCAGGCGCGTTGTGGACAGATAAATACGAAGGCCGCGCGTTGTGCGGTCGTACACCCCCCGCCGCACAGTTGCCTTGGGCGATGGCAGGGTGACCGACACAACCAGAACCGCCGAGGCGAGGAAGCCAAGGCCGGTGCCCACAAACAGCGTGTCAAAGCTGACGAACACCAGCAAAGCCGCCGCCAGCATCGGGCTGAGCAGGCTTTCCAGATCATAGGCCAGCCGCGACAGGGACAAGGCGCGGGTATAGTCGTGCTCATCCGTCAGAACATCCGGGATCGTGGCCTGAAACGCGGGTGTAAACCCCGCCGAGGCGGATTGCAGCACGAAGATCAGAACATAGACCTGCCAGATTTCGGTGACGAAGGGCAGGCACAGCGCCACGGCGGCGCGCACCACGTCCAGCACCACCAGCATCCTGCGCCGGTCGATCTGTTCGGCAATGGCAGCCGCCAGCGGCGCAACGCCGACATAAGCCACCATCTTGATGGTCAGCGCTGTGCCCAGCACCATCCCCGCCGCGTCCCCGGCCAGATCATAGGCCAACAGCCCCAAGGCAATCGTGGCCAGACCCGTCCCGGTCATCGCAACCACCTGCGCGGCCAGCAAATGGCGGTAGGTTCGGTTTTGCAGGACGCTCAGCATCGGTCACAGGTATTTGGTGATGGTTTTGAAATCGTCGACGCCCGCCCCGTCCGGCGACAAGCAGTGATCGATATGGTCGTGGATCAGAACGCGCTTGGCGTTGGTGATCGCTTTTTCCACCGCAAACAGTTGCTGGGCAATGTCCGGGCAGGGGGCCTGATCCTCGAGCATGGCGATGACCTTTGCCAGATGCCCATGCGCGCGTTTGAGCCGTGCGGTGATCTGAGGGTGGGATTCGTGGGTGTGGTTGCTCATGGACTATCCCTATCCCCCCCATGAGGATAATGTCAAGCTAAGCACCCCTGCGATGCAGTGCCACAGACAGAGCGTTGAGTTTGGCGGGCAAACCCCCTATCTCGGGGTCGATACCTTACAAAGGACAAATCCGTGGCGAACCACCTGTATAAAAACGACCTGCCGCACGGGCTGGACCTGGGCCCCGTCGTGGCTATCGATTGCGAAACCATGGGGCTGAACCCGCATCGGGACCGTCTATGCGTGATCCAGATGTCGGGCGGCGACGGCAACAGCCATATCGTTCAGGTGGAACAGGGGCAGACCAAGGCCCCGAACCTCTGCGCCATGCTGGAAAATCCGGATGTGCTGAAGCTGTTCCATTTCGGCCGGTTCGACATTGCCGCGATGTATCACACCTTTGGCGCGCTGGCCGCGCCGGTCTATTGCACCAAGATCGCCAGCCGTCTGGTGCGCACCTATACCGACCGGCACGGGCTGAAGAACCTGTGTCAGGAACTGATCGGGGTCGATATCTCGAAACAGCAGCAGATGAGCGACTGGGGCGCGGAATCCCTGACCGACGCGCAACTGGAATACGCGGCGTCGGACGTTCTGTACCTGCACCGCCTGCGCGAGGCTTTGGACGGACGCCTTGCCCGCGAAGGCCGGACCGAGATGGCGCAGGCCTGTTTTGATTTCCTGCCGATGCGTGCGAAGCTGGACCTCGCCGGTTGGCCCGAAACGGATATATTTGCGCACTCATGACCGATACCGAAGCATTCCTGAAAACCGCCCGACAGGTCGTAACCGATGAAGCCCGCGCGCTGGACGTGCTGGCCGAAGGGCTGGACGACCATTTTGCCGAGGCCGTGCAGCTGATCCTGCAGGCCACGGGCCGCATCATCATCAGCGGCATTGGCAAGTCGGGCCATATCGGCCACAAGATCGCGGCGACGCTGGCCAGCACCGGAACGCCTGCTTATTTCGTGCACCCGGCCGAGGCCAGCCATGGCGATCTGGGCATGGTGTCCAAAGGTGACGTGGTGCTGGCGATCTCGAACTCGGGCGAAGCGCCGGAGCTGCTCAACCTGCTGGCCTTTACCCGCCGCTTTGGCATTCCGCTGATCGGCCTGTCCAGCAAGCCCGAAAGCACGCTGATGAAACAGGCCGATGTGCATCTGCTGATCCCGTCGCTGGGCGAGGCCTGCGGCTTTGGCATGGTGCCCTCGATCTCGACCACGCTGACGCTGGCGATGGGGGATGCGCTGGCAATTGCGCTGATGAAACATCGCGACTTCAAGCCGGAAGATTTCCGCGCCTACCACCCCGGCGGCAAGCTGGGGGCGCAGCTGTCCACCGTGCGCGACCTGATGCATCAGGACCTGCCGCTGGTCCCTGCCGGTACCCCGATGAGCGAGGCGCTGCTGGTCATGAGCCAGAAAAGCTTTGGGGTTGTCGGCGTCACCGATGAGGCGGGCCGCCTGCTGGGCATCGTGACCGATGGCGACCTGCGCCGGAACATGGATGGCCTGCTGGAAAAACGCACCGAAGATGTGATGACCGAGAACCCTCTGACCATCGCGCCCAATGCCATGGCGGAAGAGGCGGTGGCGATCATGAATGACCGCAAGATCACCTCGCTGTTTGTCGTCGACCCTGAAACGCAGGGTCCGGCACAGGGCTTGCTGCACATCCACGACTGCCTGCGCGTCGGTCTGGGCTGAGGGGAGGGCCGCCGGTGGACCGCCATTCCCGATGGGTGCAGTTCCTGAAAGTGGTGTTGCCTCTGGCCGCCATTCTGCTGCTGTCCACCGTCTTCCTGCTGTCGCGCAGCATCGAAACCAACGTCTCGGTGCCCTTCACGCAAACGGACATCAATGAGCGTCTGGCCGAACAGGTGGTCACGCAGCCGAATTATCGCGGCACCACGCGCAAGGGCGAAGATGTGCGGATCGAGGCCGTGCAGGCGACCCAGGGCGCCAGCGGGTCGATTCCCACGGCCTCGGAATTCCGGGGGCGGTTCGGGTTGCTCAATGGCGGGGTGATTACGCTGGATTCGAACTCGGGCCTGATCCGGCCCGACAAGGCAACGGCGACCTTTGTGGGCGATGTGGTCATCACCACCACCGATGGCATTCAGGTGACGACCGATTTGCTGAACACCGCGCTGGACGAAATCCGCGGCGATACGCCCGGTCAGGTACAGGGGACCGGGGTGATCGGCAATTTCTCCGCCGGGCGCATGACCTTCGGCACGGAAAAAAAAGATGGCCCGGTCCATATTCTTTTTACAGATGGTGTGAAGCTGGTATATGAGCCAGCAAAAGCAGAAAGATAACCTGTGTTTGATTTTCGATGTGTCCTTTTGTGTATCGCCCTGACAGCGGGTTCCGTTTCTGCAAACGCGCAGGAAGCGCAGGTCGCGTTCGGCTCGGTCAAGGCAGATCCCAGCCTGCCGGTCGAGGTGACATCGGACACGCTGAACGTGAATCAGGAAGACGGGTCCGCTGAATTTGTCGGCAACGTGCTGGTCGTGCAGGGCGAAATGCGCCTGACCGCCGCGCGGGTGCTGGTGATCTACAATCAGGAACGCTCGGCCATCGAACGGATGGAAGCGACCGAAGATGTGGTTCTGGTCAGCCCACCCGACGCGGCCGAAGGCGACTGGGCCGAATACACCATCGATTCCGGCGTGATCGTGATGCGGGGCAACGTGCTGCTGACGCAAGGCCCCAGCGTGATCAGCGGCGATCAGCTGAACGCCAACCTGACAACCGGCACCGCGACCATGACGGGCCGGGTCAAGACGATCCTGCAGCAGGGCAACAACTGATGGCGCGCCCCAACCTGTCTGTTGCCGAAGGCGACTCGGGCCTCAGGATCGAAAAGCTGCGGAAGTCTTACAAGAAAAAGACGGTGATCCGCGACGTTTCGATGACGCTGAACCGGTCCGAGGTGGTGGCCCTGCTGGGGCCGAACGGATCGGGCAAGACCACGACCTTTTATTCCGTGGCCGGTCTGGTGTTCCCAGAGGCGGGCACGGTCACGATCGACGGGCAGAAGGTCACGACCCTGCCGATGTACCGCCGCGCGCGGCTTGGCATCGGTTATCTGCCGCAGGAAATGTCGATTTTCCGGGGCATGAGCGTCGAAGACAACATCTCGGCCGTTCTGGACATCACGGTAAGCCACGTTCACCGCCGCAAAGAGCGTCTGGAAGAACTGCTGTCGGATTTCTCGATCGAGCACCTGCGCCGCGCCCCCGCGCTGGCTTTGTCGGGCGGTGAGCGGCGGCGGGTGGAAATCGCCCGCTGTCTGGCGGCAGACCCGAAATACCTGTTGCTGGACGAACCTTTTGCCGGTGTCGATCCGATCAGCGTGGGCGATATCCGCCATCTGGTGGCCGATCTGAAGAAACGCGGCATCGGCGTTCTGATCACCGATCACAACGTGCGGGAAACGCTGGAAATTGTCGACCGGGCCTATATCCTGCATGACGGGCAGGTTCTGATGTCCGGGACGCCGGACGAAGTGGTCGAAAACGAAAACGTGCGTCGGGTTTATCTGGGCGAAAACTTCCGGATTTCATAAGGTTGCGCGGAAATGCGCCAGCGTCATGGCGGAAATCGCGTATATACACACCTGTTTTGATTGACTCTGCCGCCGTCTCTTGCCTCAATTGAGTCATGGCGTTTCTTCGGTTCCAGTCTGGATCTCGATGTCCCTTCTTCGAAGGGCCGGGTCAGGGGCAATCGCGGATCGCGCCACTATCCCCCACCCGATAAAAACACGTATGTTGCGCGACGCAACGTCAGAATGGGTGTGAATTGTGAAGGAGATCACATGCGTTACCAAATCAGCGGAAAACAGATCGACATCGGCGCGGCCCTGCAGACCCACGTGCAGACCGAGCTGGGCGAGGTCGTGGGCAAATATGCCCAGCGGCCGACAGACGCCAACGTCGTCTTTTCCCGTTCAGCGCATGAATATGTATGCGAAACCACCGTGCATCTTTCCACCGGCCTGACGGCGCAGGCCAAGGCCCATGCGGTCGAAATCTATGCAGCGTTCGAGGCATGCTGCGACAAGATGGAAACACAACTGCGGCGGTACAAGCGCCGTCTGAAGGACCACCACAAGGATCGGTCCGAGCCGGTTGAACTTTTCGGGGCGTCCTCCTATATCCTCGCCTCCGACGAATCGGACACGGCAGCCGAACCTGAATCGCTGCAGCCCATGATTGTGGCTGAGATGGAAACAAAGATCCCATCCCTCAGCGTCGGTGAGGCCGTCATGCAAATGGAACTTGCCGGTGCCCCGGTGCTGGTGTTCAGAAATGAGAACAAAGACGGGTTGAATGTCGTTTATCGTCGGGATGACGGTAATATCGGATGGATTGATCCGTAACAGGCAAGGATAGCAAGACGGGTCCCGGCTGATGCCGGGACGTCGTCATGGAGCGTGATGATGGAGCTGTCGAGCATACTCAAGCCCGAAGCAGTGCGTGTACTGTCCGCTGCTTCCAGCAAGAAGCGGCTGTTTCAGGAAATCGGCGACGTGGCCGCGGCGACCCTTGGTCTGGCGCCGCAATCCGTGGTCGACAACCTGTTGGAGCGCGAAAGCCTGGGCCCCACCGGCGTTGGCCATGGCGTGGCGCTGCCCCATGCGCGGCTGACCGAGATCGAAGTGGTTTCGGGCGTGTTCGTGATGCTGGAAAAGCCGATCGATTTTGGATCGGTTGATCGCCAGCCCGTGGACATTGCCTTTGCCCTGTTTGCCCCGGAAGAGGCAGGCGTGGACCATCTGAAAGCGCTGGCACTGGTGTCGCGGACGCTGCGCGACACGACGGTGTGCTCGAAGCTGCGTGCGAACCCCGATCCGGTCAAGCTTTACGCGATTCTGACCGAAGCACAGTCGATGCAGGCGGCGTAAACAAAAAAAGCCCCCGAAAAGCGGGGGCTTTGAACTTTGGCGAACTTGGGCGGATCAGCCGCCGGTTCCCATCTCCAGCGTCCACCAGATTTTCCCGCCGCCTTCCTGATGCCAGGCAAAGCCCATCTGCGTGGCCTTGGGGTCCATTATCACCGAGCGCGGTCCCGGTTCCTGCATCCAGGCGGCCAGGGTTTCGGTCTCGGTCTCGTAGGTTTCCGAGATGGCCTCGCCAATATATGTCCCGAAATATCCGACGCGCTGGGCGCGTTCTGGCGGTGACGATCCGTCGGACCCGAAATGCCAGGGGCGGTTCTGCCGGGCCATATCCTTGGAATGGGTGGCTGCCGCCGCATTCAGCTGTGAATTCAACTGCACCGGCTGCAGGCCCTGCGCCTGCCGCAGCGCGTTGACCGAATCAAGCATGCGGAACTGCAGCTTTTCCGGGTTGCCGCGAATTTTGTAGACCGTCGGCAGCGGGCGGCCATCTGCCCCCAGTGACGTGGGCCGGGTATCGGTGCATGCCGCCAGGGCGACAAGGCAAGCAAACAGTAAAGAAACGAGACGCGTCATGATCGACCTGATTATTGTATCGCAACCGGGCATAGCGTGCCTGACGGTTCTGAGCAAACGCACAATGGCCACAGCCCGCGTGAATCTGCCGGTTTGATTTGCGACTGAAGCATTCTGGCAATAATATGCCCTAGATTTTTAAGTTCGCCATAGCAAAGGACCGGTTGTCATGGTCAAGAAACGCATTCCTGCATCGACCCGCCGTGGATTTCTGGCTGGCGCGTCGGCTATGCTGGCCTCGCCCGCGATTGCGCAATACATCCCGGGCGACCCCCTGCGCCCCGCGCCCGAGCCCGAGCCGCCGGTGCGCCGCAATGTATCGGGCTTCCGTGCGCAGGACTGGCGGCCCTACTTCTCGAACACCAATAACGGGGCCATTCTGGTCGATACCGTCTCGCGCGCGCTGCATTATTGGTCAGATGATCAAACAATCTACAAACTTTACCCCTCATCGGTGCCTCTGACCGAGGAAATGACCCGCCGCGGACGCACCAGCGTCATCCGCAAGGTCGAAGGGCCAAGCTGGTCGCCGACGCCTTCGATGAAGAAACGAAATCCCGAATGGCCGGATTATATTCCGCCGGGTCCCGATAACCCCTTGGGAACGCACGCTTTGTACCTGAGCTGGAAGTATTATCGCATCCACGGCACCCATGATACGCGCAAAATCGGGCGCCGGTCGTCAAACGGCTGCATCGGCCTGTTTAATGAGGACATCCAAGAGCTGTTCTCGATGGCGAAGGTTGGCACGCAAGTGTTGCTAATATGACGACATTTTCGCGCGCGAACCCGCTTAGCGGCGAAGTTGCAATTGCAATCCCGCCGCATTGCTGCTTAGAAAAAGTCACGAGGTAAGTCTTAGATGTGTGGTTCCGGGAATTGGAACTGCGCAAATTCTGGAGGTTAATATGAAAAAACTCGTTCTCGCCGCTGCACTGACCGCTGCTGCTTCGACCGCATATGCGGGCAACCTGGAAGAGCCGGTTGTTGAGGCACCTGTTGTTGTTGAAGAAACTCAGGGTTCCTCGCAGGGCATCATCCTGCCGCTGATCCTGCTGGTCGTTGTTGCCGCAGCTGTTGCAGCAAGCTAATTCGACGAGATTTATCCAGGAAAAAGGCGGTGGAGTTTTCCACCGCCTTTTTTCATGCCTGATCGGCAGCGCAATTCGACAGGTCTGGCCCGGCTAACAAGCCTTAGTCCAGCCAGCCGCGCAGATTGTCTTCGATCACCTTGCCCAGTGCGGCGATGTGCGAATCATCGTCGTTCAGACAGGGAATGTAGGTAAAGCTTTCGCCGCCTGCCTCTTCGAAGCTTTCGTTGATCTCTTCGTTGATCTCTTCCAGCGTTTCGATGCAATCGGCGGAAAAGGCCGGTGCGATCACGGCGATGTTCTTTTTCCCCTGCCGCGCCAGATCGGCCACGTGATCGACGGTATAGGGTTTCAGCCATTCCTCGGGGCCAAAACGGGACTGGAAGGTTGAAACAAGCTGGTCGTTCGACCAGCCTAGGCGATCCTTCAGCAAGCGGGTCGTTTTCGCGCATTGGCAGTGATAGGGGTCTCCCTGCTGCAGATAGCGCTCGGGCATCCCGTGGTAGGAGCAGACAAGAATGTCCGGCTTCGTCTCCATCGCCGCATAGGCGTTTTGCACCGACCCGGCCAGCGCGTCGATATAGGCGGGCTCATCGAAATAGGCCGGAACGGTGCGGGCCGCGGGTTGCCAGGTTTCCTCCATCAGCGCGCGGAAGAACTGATCGTTGGCCGTTGCGGTCGTGGCCCCGGCGTATTGCGGGTAGAGCGGGAAGAACAGCAGGCGGTCACAGCCCTCGCCCACCATCTGCCGCACTTTCGATTTGGTCGAGGGATTGCCGTAGCGCATGCAGAAATCGACCATCACCCGGTCGCCATAGCGCGCCTGCATCGCCTCGCGCAGTTTGGCGGTCTGATCCTTGGTGATCGTCATCAGCGGGCTTTCGCCCTTGTCGTGGTTCCAGATCGACTTGTAGGCCTCGCCCGAGCTGAAGGGGCGTTTCGAAAGGATGATGCCCTGCAGAATCGGTTGCCATTTCCATTTCGGATAGTCGATCACCCGCTGGTCCGACAGAAACTCATTCAGATAGCGCCGCATCGGCCAGTAAGAGTAATCGTCCGGCGTGCCCAGATTGGCCAGCAGGATACCGACGCGTCCCATTTTCACTTTGGGATGGTCGGCGGGCGCATGTGCTGGGCGGGTGGCGTCAAACATGTGGGCTGTCCTGATGTTAGCTGTTCCGGCCTGAGATAACGGGAAATGCCCGGTCGTCAATCGGGCAGTTTGCCCTCATCCGTGCCAAGGGCTTCCGCAAGGCGCATCCGGGCCGATCCGGGGCGCAGCGGTTTCGGCTGGCTGTCATCGGGAGACCAGCCCGTCAGGCAGATCAACTCGAACGTGGCGGGCAGCCGCCCCTCGGGTGTTGCGAAGTGATTGCTGTAAATTTGCTGCGCGCGGTCGAACACATGGCGGCGGGTCGGTGTTTTCAGGCGGTTTTCCAGCGCGTTGGTTTCCGCCATGGCGCGCAGATCGTGCATCAGGTGGAAGATGTCGCGATACTCCGCTGTCACCGGCAGGGCATCCGCCACGGGCAGGGTCAGCCCGGCCCGTTGCAGCAACCCGCCCAGATCGCGCAGCTCGCCCATCGGCGCGATGCGGGGGCTGAGCCCGCCTGTGACCTCGATCTCGGCCTGACCGAGTGCTGCGCGCAACTGATGCAGAGTCTCACCACCCAGACAGACCGCCAGCATCAGCCCGTCCGGTTTCAGCGCGCGGCGACATTGGATCAACTGGCCCACCGGGTCGTTGGCCCAGTGCAGCGCCATGGCGTGAATCACCAGATCATGCGCGCCTTCGGTCAGGGGCAGCGTGTCGTCATCACCTACGATGGCCGCGTCAGGCAGCACCCCCTGCCAGATCCGCGGAAAGGGGGTCACAATCGCAGGTGCTGTAAAGGGTCTGTTAACCAGCGACAGCCGATCCTGCACCTCGTCAACGGCGGCGCGGTGCAGGAACAGCGCCTCATCTTTCGCGCGGGCGCGGCGGCGGCTCAGGGCCGCGCGGTCAAACAGAGAGGGTGCAGTGGGTTCAGGCAGTTTCATAGGCCGCAACTACCGCATTTGGCGGCGCGTTCAAAGCGCTGTCGAACTGATCTATCCGCCAAGATGTCTAAGCTGCGGCGAACTGACCGAGTCTGACTTTGGCCTGTGCGGTCCCTGCTGGCGCGACACGCCCTTTATCGGCGGTACCGTATGCGACAGTTGCGGCATGCCCGTACCGGGCGAGGCGGATGGCCACCGGATCGAATGTGACGACTGCCTCAAGACCCTGCGCCCCTGGCGCGACGGGCGCGCGGCGCTGCTGTATCAGGGGCGCGCCAGATCGCTGGTCCTGGCGCTGAAACACGCGGACCGGCCCGAACTGGCCCGCCCCGCCGCACGCTGGATGGCGCAGACGGGGCGCGCGCTGATTCGACCGGGCATGCTGATCGCGCCGGTGCCGCTGCATTGGTCGCGCCTGATCAAGCGGCGGTACAATCAATCGGCGCTGCTGGCGCACCACCTTAGCCGCGAAACCGGCCTGCAGACCTGCCCCGACCTTCTGGTCCGGCGGGCGCGAACGCCCGTGCTGGACGGCAAGACGGCGGCCGAGCGCACGCAGACGCTGGCGGGGGTGATCCACCCCCATCCCAAACGGGTGGACCGGCTGCGGGGGCGGGATGTTCTGCTGGTGGACGACGTCATGACCTCGGGCGCGACTTTGTCTGCCTGCGCGCGGGCCTGCGCGGATGCAGGGGCAAATCATATTTTCGTGTTGGTACTGGCACGCGTTGCCAAGGATGCCTAATTCGCGGAAGATTACGCGAAGCCCGAAGGGACGGAATATGAAACCGGTAGAAATCTACACCTCTCCGCTATGCGGATACTGCCATGCGGCCAAACGGCTGCTGAAGCAGAAGGGCGTCGAATTCAAGGAAATTGACGTGTTTCTGCACCCCAAACGCAAACCCGAAATGATCCAGCGCGCAGGCGGCAAACGCACCGTGCCGCAAATCTTCATCGGCCCGGACCACGTCGGCGGCTGCGACGATCTTTATGAACTGGACCGTCAGGGCAAACTAGATCGCCTGCTGGCGGCCTGATGAAAACGGCGCTGCTGCAGATCACCTCGTCCGATGATCCGGCTGAAAATCTGAGCATGGTGCGCGCCCTGATGGCCGATGCGGCGCATCAGGGCGCGCGGTTCATTCTGACGCCCGAGGTGACGAATTGCGTCTCGACCTCGACCACGCGGCAGCGCGTGGTTCTGCAGCACGAAGAAGACGACATCACGCTGGCGGGCCTGCGCGAACAGGCGGCGGCGCTGGGCGTCTGGCTGTTGATCGGCTCGCTGGCGATCAAAACCCACGATGCCGACGGGCGCTTTGCCAACCGGTCCTTCATGATCGACCCGACCGGTCAGATCGTGGCGCGCTATGACAAGATCCACATGTTCGACGTGCAGGTCACGGAGACCGAGACATTCAGCGAATCGAAGAACTACCGTCCCGGCGACCGGGCGGTCATCGCGCAGACCGATTTCGGCAAGGTGGGCCTGTCGGTCTGTTATGACCTCCGGTTCCCGCATCTTTATGCCGCGCTGGCGCAGGCGGGTGCGCGCATCCTGACGGTTCCGTCGGCGTTTTCGCCAGTGACGGGGGCGGCCCATTGGGCGTCACTGCTGCGGGCGCGGGCGATTGAGACCGGTTGCTGGGTACTCGCCCCGGCCCAGAGTGGCGAGCACCCGAAAACGCGCGGCAAAACGCGGTATACCTACGGTCACAGCATGGTTGTCGCCCCGTGGGGAGAGGTGCTGATCGACGCAGGCACCGATCCGGGCATTCACATTTTCGATTTGGATGATAGTTCTGTGACAGAGGCGCGCCGCCGCGTGCCCTCCCTGACGCACCTGCGGCCCTTCGAGGGGCCCTGATCCAGAACCGGACCATGACGGACGAAAAAAATGCCCTTGCGGTCACGCTGTTCAGCGAGATCCTGACCGCTGACCAACTGCTGCGCAACCGGCTGAGCCGGGTGCTTCCAAAGGGCATGGAAATCTCGCATTTCTCGGTGCTGAACCATCTGGTGTTCGTGGGCGACGAGCGTAGCCCGGCGCAGCTGGCCAACACGTTTCACGTGACCCGGGGGGCGATGACCAACACTTTGGCCAAGCTGGAATGGGCCGGATACATCCACATCCGCCCCGACTGGGATGACGCCCGCCGCAAGATGGTCGCCATCAGCCCCGCCGGTCGCCGCGCCCGCGATCAGGCGATTTCGTCGATTGCGCCGCTGATCAACCGTGTGGTCGGAGAACTGGGGCTGGAGCGGGTCCGCAGCACGTTGCCGGTGCTGCGGGATTTGCGGTTGCAGTTGGAGGGGGAATAAAATCACCCCGGCTTCACACTCGCCGTCACATAGTTCACGCTCAAATCCCGGTCCGAGATCGACCAGCTCCACAGGATCGGGTTGAAGACAAACCCCTTGCGGTCCACCGGGTCCAGACCGGCCTGGCGCAGCAGGTCGAACAGTTCATCGGGGGTGATGAACTTGTTCCATTCATGGGTGCCGCGCGGCAGCCAGCGCATGACGACCTCGGCCCCGAAGATGGCCATGGCATAGGATTTCGGATTGCGGTTGATGGTGGAGCAAATCTGCAGCCCGCCGGGTTTCAGCAGGTCCTGCGTGGCGGTCAGGTAGGACAGCGGGTCGGCCACATGCTCGACCACTTCCATGTTCAGCACCACGTCGAACTGTTCACCTGCGGCGGCCATGGCCTCGGCGGTGGTGTGGCGATAGTCGATCTGCAGCCCCGATTGTTCGGCGTGGATGCGGGCGACGGGCAGGTTGCCCTCGGCGGCATCTGCCCCCACGACGTCAGCCCCCAAACGGGCCATGGGTTCGCTCAGCAAACCTCCGCCGCAGCCGATATCCAGCAGGCGCAGGCCTTCGAATGGGCGCGAAGCGGTCAGATCACGGTCAAATTCCCCGGCTATCTGCTGGGTGATATAATCCAGACGGCAGGGGTTCAGCATATGCAGAGGCTTGAATTTCCCGTGAGGATCCCACCATTCGGCGGCCATCGCCTCGAATTTTGCGATCTCGGACGGGTCCACCGTGTTCGGATGCGCTTGCATTCCTGTCTCCGTATGCTCTTTTACGTTTTAAGGACTATATAGGGCCATAATGGACAAGTACCCGGACCAAAAGCGCGCAGTTCAATATCTTTACCCGCCGATCGACCCGTTCGATCAGCGCATGGTGGATGTGGGCGACGGGCATCGCATCTATATGGAACAATGCGGCAATCCCGACGGGGTGCCCGTGGTGATCCTGCATGGCGGCCCGGGCGGCGGCTGCAGCCCCGCGATGCGGCGCTATTTCGACCCCGACATCTACCGGGTGATTCTGTTCGACCAGCGGGGATGCGGCAGATCGCGGCCGCACGCTGCGGTCGAAAACAACACGACGTGGCATCTGGTCGCGGATATCGAACGGCTGCGGACCGTGCTGGATATCGAGGACTGGATCGTTTTCGGCGGCAGTTGGGGCGCGACGCTGGCGCTGATCTACGCGCAGACCCATCCAGACCGCGTCAACCGTCTGGTTCTGCGCGGCGTCTTTCTGATGACACAGGCCGAACTGGATTGGTTCTATGGTGGGGGCGCGGGCAAGTTCTGGCCCGAGCAATGGTCGAAATTCACCGCGCTGCTGACCGAGGATGAGCTGTCCGACACCATCCGCGCCTATAACAAACGCCTGTTCTCGGGGGATCGCGCGACCGAGATCCTCTATGCGCGGGCGTGGTCCAGTTGGGAAAACGCGCTGGCCTCGATCCATTCCGGCGGCTCGACCGGGGAAAGCCCCGGCGAATACGCGCGGGCCTTTGCGCGGCTCGAGAATCACTATTTCATCAACAGCGGGTTTTTGAAGAAAGACGGCCAGATTCTGGATCAGATGGACAGGATCGCGCATATCCCCGGCCATATCGTGCAGGGTCGCTATGACATGATCTGCCCGCCGCAGGCCGCTTGGGCCTTGTCGGAACGCTGGCCCAATGCCGAACTGAAAATGGTGCGCAATGCGGGCCACGCCCTGTCCGAACCGGGCATCAGCGCCGAACTGGTGCGGATCATGGACCGCGTGGCCGAGGGGGTGGCATGACACGTATCGACCGTCGCGCTCTGTTTGCCTCGGGTGCCGCCGCCGCGCTGCTGGCGGCGACGGGGGCGTCGCTGGCCGACACTCCGAAAACCGGCGGCACTTTGCGTCTGGCGGTGCCGCGCGATGACAGCCTGGAACAGGTCGCGCGCGGCGCGGTATTCGATACGCTGACCGAGATTGCCCCCGACGGGACCTTGCGCGGCGAACTGGCCACTGGCTGGCAAACCGATGCCACCGCGCGAGTCTGGACATTCGATCTGCACCCCGACGCCGTGTTCCACGATGGTTCCGCGCTGGATGTGCAGGATGTTCTCGCCGTGCTGTCCGGTTTTGGCCGGGCCGAGGCGCTGGGCCCGGAACGCCTGCGTCTGGACCTGGCGCAGGCCAATCCGGGCCTGCCGTTCCTGCTGGCCGACAGCCGCTTTGTCATCACACGCGACGGGCAGGGCGTGACGCCCCTGAACGCCGCGAACGGCACCGGCTGTTACAAGGTCGAGCGCGCCGAAGATAACCGGCATTTTCTGGGGCGGCGCGCGCCGGATCACTACAAGACCGGTCAGGCGGGCTGGGTCGATGCGATCGAGATCATCGTGATCCCGGATGCGCATGTCCGGGCCGAAGCGCTGCGCGACGGCTATGTGGATGTCGCCGCGTTGCCGAACCCCGACGACATGCGCCGTATCCGCGGCTTGCGCTATCACCCGTCCGAGGCCGAGATGTCGCTGGCGGTTGCGCCTCAGGTGGGGATGCCGCGCCAGATCGGACGGGGCCGTGCGCTGGATGACGGGCGGATCGCCGAACGGTGGTGGATCGCCTGAGTCCGATCACGATTTGCGCTGGGGGTTGCAGACTCGGGAAACCCTGCGTATATGCATTTCCAACAGCGGCGCGTTGAACCTCTGGTTCAAGGCTCCACCGGAAGTTTCCACGGGCCGCGCGCCCGTTTTTTTGTGCCCGACGACAGGGTAGAGAACCTGATGACAAACGACCTGATAGCCAAAGCGGCGATTGACCGGCGACTGGCCGAGATCATCACCCCCGTGATCGAGGATCTGGGGTACGAACTCGTCCGCATCCGCCTGATGAGTGGCAAGCAGACCACGCTGCAGATCATGGCCGACAAGCCCGATGGCGGTATCGAAGTGGACGATTGCGCCGAAATCTCGAACGCGGTCAGCGCCACGCTGGATGTCGAGGACCCGATCCTTGACGCCTATACGCTGGAAGTCTCGAGCCCCGGTATCGACCGGCCCCTGACCCGCCTCAAGGATTTTGAGACCTTCGAGGGCTATGAGGCCAAGATCGAAACCGCCGAGCTGATCGACGGCCGCCGCCGCTTCAAGGGCGAACTGGCCGGGATCGAGGGCGATGAGGTTCTGATCAACATCCCCGAAGGGTCCGAGACGATCACCATCGGTCTGCAATTTGACTGGCTGAGCGATGCCAAGCTGGTTCTGACCGATGATCTGATCAAGGAAATGCTGCGCCAGCGCAAGGATGCCGGTGCCCTGAACGCAAACGCTTTCGACGAGATAGAGACCGAAGGGTCCGAAAAGGAGACGAACTGATGGCAATCACCTCTGCCAACCAGCTTGAGCTGTTGCAAACCGCCGAGGCCGTGGCCCGCGAAAAGATGATCGACCCCGGTCTGGTTGTCGAAGCGATGGAGGAATCGCTCGCCCGCGCCGCCAAGAGCCGTTACGGCGCGGAAATGGACATCCGCGTGTCCATCGACCGCAAGACCGGCAAGGCGACCTTTACCCGCGTGCGCACCGTGGTCGAGGATGAAGAGCTTGAGAACTACCAGGCCGAGATGACTGTCGAGCAGGCGAAACAGTACATGGAATCGCCCGAGGTGGGTGACGTCTTTGTCGAAGAAGTGCCCCCCGTTGAAATGGGCCGCATCGCGGCACAATCCGCCAAACAGGTGATCCTGCAGAAGGTCCGCGAAGCCGAGCGGGATCGTCAGTACGAAGAATTCAAGGATCGCGCGGGCACCATCATCAACGGTGCGGTCAAGCGCGAAGAGTTCGGCAATGTCATCGTCGATCTGGGCGGGGCCGAGGCCGTTCTGCGCCGCAACGACAAGATCGGCCGCGAAAGCTATCGCCCGAACGACCGCGTGCGCGCCTATATCAAGGAAGTGCGTCGTGAGGTGCGTGGCCACCAGATCTTCCTGTCGCGTACCGCGCCGGAATTCATGGCCGAGCTGTTCAAGATGGAAGTGCCGGAAATCTATGACGGCATCATCGAGGTCAAGGCCGTGGCCCGTGACCCCGGCTCGCGCGCCAAGATTGCCGTGATTTCCTATGACGGCTCGATTGATCCCGTCGGCGCTTGTGTCGGTATGCGCGGCAGCCGTGTGCAGGCGGTTGTGAATGAATTGCAGGGTGAGAAAATCGACATCATCCCGTGGAACGAAGACCAGCCGACCTTCCTTGTGAACGCGCTGCAGCCCGCCGAAGTGTCGAAGGTGGTTCTGGACGAAGAAGCCGGCAAGATCGAAGTTGTGGTGCCCGAGGAGCAGTTGAGCCTCGCCATCGGCCGCCGTGGTCAGAACGTGCGTCTGGCCAGCCAGCTGACCGGTCTGGACATCGACATCATGACCGAGGCCGAGGAATCGGCGCGCCGTCAGAAGGAATTCGAGGCGCGGACGCAGCTGTTCATGGAAAGCCTGGATCTGGACGAGTTCTTTGCCCAGCTCCTGGTCTCGGAAGGCTTCACCAACCTCGAAGAGGTGGCCTATGTCGAGATCGACGAACTGCTGGTCATTGATGGCGTCGACGAAGGCACCGCGCAGGAACTTCAGGCGCGGGCGCGTGATTTCCTCGAGGCACAGGCCAAGGCGGCGCTGGATGCGGCGCGCGCGCTGGGTGCCGAGGACAGCCTTATTGAATTCGAAGGCCTGACACCCCAGATGGTAGAGGCACTGGCCAAAGACGACGTGAAGACGTTGGAAGATTTTGCCACCTGTGCCGACTGGGAACTGGCCGGTGGCTGGACAACGGTCGATGGCGAACGCATCAAGGATGACGGAGTGCTCGAGCCTTTCGGCGTGACGCTGGAAGAGGCTCAGGATCTGGTCATGACCGCACGGATCATGCTGGGCTGGGTTGATCCGGCCGAACTGGAACAGGCCGAAGACGAAGACGGCGAAACCGTGGAAGAGGAGGCCGAGGCCTGATCTCAGGCCTCGGGTGGCGCGTATGGGTCGCGGCGGCGTCCATAAGGATCGGTCCGAAGGACCAGAGCGGAAGTGCATCGCCACGGGCGAGGTGCAGCCGAAGTATGGTCTGATCCGTTTTGTCACGGGTCCGGATGGTCAGGTCTATCCGGATGTCGCGGCGAAACTGCCCGGGCGCGGGGTCTATGTGGCGGCGGACAAGGCGGCGCTGGACAAGGCGGTTGGAAAGAAGCTGTTTGCGCGCGGTTTCAAGGCGCAGGTGGCGGTGCCAAACGGTCTGGCCGAAGAGGTCGAACGCCAGGTATCGCGCCGTGTGGTCGAACTGCTCAGCCTGGCGCGCAAGTCCGGTGACGCGGTTGCGGGCTATGAAAAGGTCAAAACGTGGCTGGACCGGGAAGAGGCGCAGGTGCTGCTTCAGGCCAGCGACGGCTCGGGGCGCGGCAAGTCGAAACTCAGCACGCCGCATTTCGGAAAATATATCGGCTGGCTGACCGCGGACGAGCTGGGACAGGCATTTGGACGCCAAACGGTGATTCATGCGGCGCTGGCCTCTGGCGGACTCGCCAAACGTGTTGTAGAGGAAGCGCAGCGCCTGCGTGGCTTGCGCGAAACGGATGACGGCGGCAGGGGCCGCGCGGAAGGGTAAGAAGCTTTATGAGCGAGAATGACGGCAAAAAGACATTGGGTCTTCGTGGCGGGGCACGCCCCGGAAATGTGAAACAGAGTTTCAGCCACGGACGCACCAAGAATGTCGTGGTGGAAACCAAACGCAAACGCGTTGTGGTTCCCAAGCCGGGTGCGGCCAAGCCAAGTGGCGGGGCTGCGCCTTCGGGTGATCCGTCGCGTCGTCCTGCGGGGATCTCTGACGCGGAAATGGCGCGCCGGATGAAGGCGTTGCAGGCTGCCAAAGCGCGCGAAGCCGAAGAGGCCGCCGCGCGCGAGGCACAGGAAAAGGCGCGGGAAGAAGAACGCGCCCGCCGCCGCGCCGAGCAGGAAGCCAAGGAACGCGAGCAGCGCGAAGCCGAAGAGCGCGCCCGCGCCAAGGCCGAGGAAGAAGAACGCAAGCGTCAGGAGGCCGAAGAGGCCGCCAAGCGCGCTGCCGCCGCGCCGCCGCCGGAAGAACCCAAAGCCGCCCGTGCCCCGGCCAGCAAACCTGCGCCCGCCGCAGCGCCGCGCAAGCAGGACCGCGAACGCGAACAGCGCGGCCGTGGCAAGGGTCGTGAGGATAACCGCCGGTCCGGTAAGCTGACTCTGGGTCAGGCCACCGGTGGCGAGGGCAACCGCCAACGCTCGATGGCCGCAATGAAGCGCAAGCAGGAGCGTGCGCGCCAGAAAGCCATGGGTGCCCCGGTTGAACGGGAAAAGGTGATCCGCGACGTGCAGCTGCCCGAGGCGATCATGGTCTCGGAACTGGCCAACCGTATGGCCGAGCGCGTGGCTGACGTTGTCAAATCGCTGATGCAGATGGGCATGATGGTCACACAGAACCAGACCATCGACGCCGACACCGCCGAACTGATTATCGAAGAGTTCGGCCACAAGGTCACCCGGGTGTCCGATTCGGATGTTGAAGACGTCATCAAAGAGGTCGAAGACAGCGAAGACGAATTGCAGCCGCGTCCGCCGGTCATCACCATCATGGGTCACGTTGACCACGGCAAGACCTCGCTGCTGGATGCGATCCGCGACGCGCGCGTTGTGGCCGGTGAGGCCGGGGGCATCACCCAGCATATCGGTGCCTATCAGGTGAAAACCGATGGCGGCACCACGCTGACCTTCCTGGATACGCCGGGCCACGCGGCCTTTACCTCGATGCGCTCGCGCGGGGCTCAGGTCACGGATATCGTGGTTCTGGTGGTTGCTGCGGACGATGCGGTGATGCCGCAGACGATCGAGGCGATCAACCACGCGAAAGCGGCCGAAGTGCCGATGATCGTGGCGATCAACAAGATCGACAAGCCCGAGGCCAACCCGGACAAGGTGCGCACCGATCTGCTGCAGCATGAGGTGATCGTCGAGAAAATGTCCGGTGAGGTTCAGGATGTTGAAGTGTCCGCCGTCACCGGTCAGGGTCTGGACGAACTGCTGGAAGCCATCGCGCTGCAGGCCGAGATTCTGGAACTGAAAGCCAACCCCGACCGCGCTGCCCAGGGTGCCGTGATCGAGGCGCAGCTGGATGTAGGCCGCGGCCCCGTGGCCACCGTTCTGGTTCAGAACGGCACGCTGCGTCAGGGCGATATCTTCGTTGTGGGTGAGCAATACGGTAAGGTCCGTGCGCTGATCAACGACAAGGGCGACCGCGTCAAGGAAGCTGGCCCCTCGGTTCCGGTCGAGGTTCTGGGTCTGAACGGCACGCCCGAAGCGGGCGACGTTCTGAACGTGACCGAGACCGAAGCGCAGGCCCGCGAGATTGCCGCTTACCGTGAGCAGGCCGCCAAGGACAAACGCGCCGCCGCCGGTGCCGCGACCACCCTTGAGCAGCTGATGCAGAAGGCCAAGGAAGACGAGAACGTGGCCGAGCTGCCGATCCTCGTCAAAGCCGATGTGCAGGGCTCTGCCGAGGCCATCGTTCAGGCGATGGAAAAGATCGGCAACGACGAGGTGCGCGTGCGCGTGCTGCATTCGGGCGTGGGTGCGATCACCGAGACAGATATCGGCCTTGCCGAAGCCTCGGGCGCGCCGGTCATGGGCTTCAACGTCCGTGCCAACGCCTCGGCCCGGAACACGGCGAACCAGAAGGGTGTCGAGATCCGCTATTACTCGGTGATCTACGATCTGGTGGACGACGTGAAAGCCGCCGCCTCGGGCCTGCTGAGCGCCGAGATTCGCGAGAAGTTCATCGGGTATGCCGAGATCCGCGAAGTCTTCAAGGTCACCGGTGTCGGCAAGGTTGCCGGTTGTCTGGTCACCGAAGGCGTGGCGCGGCGTTCCGCGGGCGTCCGCCTGCTGCGCGACAACGTGGTGATCCACGAAGGCACGCTGAAGACGCTCAAACGCTTCAAGGACGAAGTGGCCGAGGTCCAGTCTGGTCAGGAATGCGGTATGGCGTTCGAAAACTACGACGATATCCGCCAGGGCGACGTGATCGAAATCTTCGAACGCGAAGAGGTCACCCGCACGCTGGACTGATCCGGTTCTGCATAGAGATTGAAAACAGCGGTTCTTCGGGGCCGCTGTTTTTTTGTGCGTTGTCGGGTGCCACATTGTCCCGGGTCCACTTGTAAGCCGGGGTGCCAGCATGCATTGCCCGACCGGCAAGGGGCGAAAAAAGCTAGGAAATATGGTAGGCTTGCACATCGTCCAGAAAGGAAAGCGGATGACGGAAGCAGACAGTTTCGCGGCGCTTGAAAAGCGCGAGTGGTCGGATGCGGATGTGGCGCACTCCTATGCGCATGTCTTTGCCGAGGCGGCCAACATGGTGGTTCCCCATCTTGTCGCGGCGGTCGCGTCCGCGCCGGGCATCAAAGCGCTGGACCTGTGCTGCGGACATGGAAATGTGACCACCGGGTTGGTCAATACCGGGGCAAACGTGACCGGCGTCGACTTCTCGCCCGCCATGCTCGAAATGGCGCGGGCAGCGGTGCCGCAGGCGTGTTTTGTCGCGGGCGACGCGGTGCAGCTGGAGTTTGCGGATGGGGAATTCGACGCCGTGACCATCGGCTTCGGAATCCCGCATGTCCCCGATCCACCGGCGGTGTTGCATGAGGCGCGTCGCGTGTTGCGCCCCGGTGGGAGACTGGCTTTTTCTGTCTGGTGCGGACCCGAGGTGGATACGGCGCTTGGGTACGTCTTCGACGCGATTGCGATGCATGGGCACCCTGAAATCACGTTGCCTCCGGGACCCGGGGCCAATGACTATGCCGATCCGGGGCTGTCCTTTCCGGTATTGGACGCCGCCGGGTTTCAGGACTGCTCTTGCACAACCGTCGCGTCGATGTGGCGTGTCGAGGATCCCGGTGCGCCGTTTGACTACTTCCGCGACGGCACAGCACGCGGTGGCGCGCTGTTGCGTCCGCAACCGGAAGAAAACGCCACGGCAATCCGCAACGCCGTTGTGGCCCGGGTGCTGGAAAAGCACGGCGCCGGGCCTGTCTGGGATGTGCCGATCCCGGCTGTGGTGACCAGCGCCGTAGCGGCTTAGGACGTCAAAGCACCTCGAAACGTTGGCGCTTCATCGGGTGCTCAACTCCTACGATACAGGCAAAAATGTCCCCGGATGCATGATGATATCGAAATGCTGCATCCCCTTTTGCAGATCGAAACTGACCGAATGCCCGCCCTTGCGCAGCCGTTCCGCATAATCCCGGCTCTGGCGGACGAACTCGGGCGTGTCGCGCTCGGCCACGGTCACGCGGTAGCGCGGGCCGGGGGCGGGCAGGTGCAGGTTGGGGGACAGGTCGTGCACCTCGACCGGGGTCAGTTGCAGCGGATCGTTGACCGGAGTCAGGCTGATCGGTTCCAGATCGTAGATCCCGCTGATCAGAATGACATCGCGCACCCGCAACCCGGCCCGCGCCAGCGCATCGGCCGAGGTTGCCATGACCATGGCCGAAAGATGCGCACCCGCGCTGTGCCCCGACAGGGTGATCCGCGAGGGGTCGAACCCCAGCGCACCGGCCTGCGAGGCCAGCCACAGCAGCGCATCGCGGCATTCTTCGACCATGTCCCCAATGCGCGCATCGGGGGCGAGCGTGTAGTTCAGCGTGGCAAAAGAGTGTTCAGCCTCAATCAGCGCCGGGGCCATCATGGCCGACTCGCGCTGGCTGAGGGCCTGCCAGTACCCGCCGTGGATAAAGACATGCAGCGGAGCGCCCGCGCCTTTTGCCGGAAAGAAATCCAGCACCTGCGCGGGGCTGTCGCCATAGGCCAGATTCTCGTGGCAGGTCATCTGCGCCCGGTGCTGCGCGCTCAGCGCGGCGTAGCTGTCGATATAGGGCGTCAGGTCGCCGCCGATCATAGACCGGGGGGAATATTCCTGATCCAGTTCGTCCTGTGAAAATCCGCGATACAGCATGGAACGCCCCCTTTTTGCGATAGGGTATTCCTTGTGCAGCCTGTGCGCGAAATCAACCGCTTTCAGGTCCAGTCCAGCACAACCTTGCCGGATTGGCCGGATTTCATCGCGGCAAAACCTTCGGCGAAGTCATCCACCTTCATCTGATGGGTGATCACCCGGCTGACATCCAGACCGTTCTGCAACATGGCGATCATCTTGTACCAGGTCTCGAACATCTCGCGCCCATAGACGCCTTTGATGGTGATGGCCTTGAACACGATGCGCGACCAGTCCACGGGAGATTTGCCGGGCGGAATCCCCAGCAAGGCGATCTTGCCGCCCATCACCAACGCCTCGACCATCTGGTCCAGCGCGATTTGCGAGCCCGACATTTCAAGCCCCACGTCAAAGCCTTGGGTCATGCCCAATTCGGTGATGACGTCCTGCAGATCCTCTTTCGAAACATCCACTGTGCGCACCGTCGGCACCACATGTTCGGCCAGTTTCAGACGGTCGGGGTTGATATCGGTGATCACCACATGCCGCGCGCCTGCGTGGCGGGCGACGGCGGCGGCCATGATGCCGATGGGGCCCGCGCCGGTGATCAGCACGTCCTCACCCAGCAGATCGAAGCTGAGCGCGGTGTGGACGGCATTGCCCAGCGGATCAAGAATAGCTCCGATCTCATCCGGAACATCATCGGGCAGGGGCACCACGTTGAAGGCGGGCAGCTTGAGGTATTGCGCAAATGCACCCTGCTCGTTCACCCCGATCCCGCGCGTGCCCGGGTCCAGATGAAATTTGCCCGCGCGGCTCTGGCGGCTATCGGTGGTGATCAGGTGCCCCTCGCCCGAGCAACGCTGCCCGATTTCGAGGCCGGTCACATTTCGCCCGATCTCGACAATCTCACCGGCAAACTCGTGTCCGGTGATCATCGGAACCGGAACCGTGGACGCGGCCCACTCATCCCAGTTCCAGATATGGATATCTGTGCCGCAGATGCCGGTCTTGTTGACGCGGATCAGAACCTCGTCCGGGCCGATCTCGGGCACCGGGGCCTGCACCATCCACAGGCCTTCCTCGGGTTTGGATTTCTCCAGCGCTTTCATGGTGTTGGGTCGCATCAGATCACCCCCAAATCCTTGCCGACCTTGCCAAAGGCCGCCAATGCGCGGTCCAGTTCATCGCGGGTCAGCGCCGCATTCATCTGCGTTCTGATCCGGGCCTGCCCGCGCGGGACCACGGGAAAGAAAAAGCCCGAGACATAGACGCCTTCGTCGAACAGCTTTGCGGCCATGTCCTGTGCCAGCGTAGCCTCGCCCAGCATGACCGGGATGATCGGATGCTCGCCCGGCAGCAGGTCAAAGCCCAGCTTTTCCAGCCCGGCGCGCCAGTATTTGGCATTGCCGAACAGTTGCGCGCGCAGCATGTCGCCTTCTTCGACCAGCCGGATCGCCTCGAGCCCGGCAGCGACGATGGAGGGTGGCAGCGAGTTTGAGAACAGATAGGGCCGCGCCCGCTGCCGCAGCAGGTCGATCACTGGCTGCGGCCCGGCGATATAACCGCCGATTGCCCCCCCAAGTGCCTTGCCCAAGGTTCCCGTCAGAATGTCCACATCGACACCGAAATGATCCGGCGTTCCGGCCCCGTTCGGTCCCATGAAGCCGGTGGCGTGGCAGTCATCGACCATGACGATGGCATCATACTTGTCGGCCAGCTCGCGGATTTTCGGCAGGTTGGCCAGATAGCCATCCATCGAGAACACGCCATCGGTGGCGATCATGATATGCCGCGCCCCATCCTCGCGCGCCTGTTTCAGCCAGGCTTCGAGGTCGTTCATGTCGTTGTTCAGATAGCGATAGCGCTTGGCTTTGCACAGCCGCACCCCGTCGATGATCGAGGCGTGGTTCAGACTGTCTGAAATGATGGCGTCCTCGGGGCCCAGAAGGGGCTCGAACAGGCCGCCATTGGCATCGAAACAGGCGGCGAACAGGATCGCATCGTCCTTGTTCAGAAACTGCGCCAGCTTCTGTTCCAGCTCGCGGTGAATGTCCTGCGTGCCGCAGATGAACCGGACCGAGGCCATGCCGAACCCCTTGGGCTCCATCGCGCCTTTGGCGGCGTCGATCAGCGCCGGGTGGTCGGCCAGACCCAGATAGTTGTTGGCGCACAGGTTGATGACCTGTTTGTCGCCCACCGTGATCTCACCGCCCTGGGGCGAGGTGATCATTCGCTCGCGCTTGTACAGACCTTCAGCTTCGATCTGGGCGAGTGTGTCCGTGATGTGGGACAGGAATGCATCGGCCATGGCGGTCTCCTTTATCTGAGTCGCATATCTAACATAACGGATGTAATTCCCAAATAGGGGAATGACAAGATTACGGAGAAATTTCCGTGAAGGCGGAAATCTGCCGAGCTCAGGCGTTTTTGACGATCAGAAACACGCGGGCCGGCCCCCCTGTGGAGCTGATCGAATGCAGGACGTCCGCCGCATACCGGGCGGTGTCGCCCTTGTTCAAATCTGTCGTGGCAGAACCCGAGGTCACGCGTACCGACCCGTCCAGCACCGTCAGCTGTTCCTGCGCCCCGCGCGCGTGGGGCTGGCTGTTCAGCGCGCCGTCCGTGTCGAAGCGGATGTCATAGACTTCGTGGCCCCCGGCCTCTTCCGGCGGGGACAGGATCTGGATGCGGCAATGCTTGCCCATATTGTCGATGCTGGGCACTTCGGATTTCCGCAACACCTCGATCTGGTCCGCCGTGTCGGTGTCTTCCAGTAATCCGGCAAAATCGACCTGCAAGGCGCGGGTCAGGTTCCACAGGGTCGAGATCGTGGGGCTGCTTTCGCCCCGCTCGATCTGGCTGACCATCGAACGGGACACGCCGCTCAGGTTGGCCACAGCTTCAAGCGACAGGCCGCGCGCGCGGCGGGCTTCTTTCAGGCGGGCGGGCAGGCGTGTCAGAATATCGTCAGTGTTTTCCGTCATGACGGAATTTCATGCGCGCTGAGCGGGCGGATGTCAATTCCGGGCGTGACAGTGAGTCCTCTGGGCAGATCATGCTGCAGGTGCATAATGCGCGCATATTCTGGAGGAGAAACAGATGACTGACGTGGTGATTCTGGACGGTGCGCGCACCGCCATCGGGACTTTTGGCGGCGCGCTGGCCTCGACCGCTCCGATTGATCTGGCGACCGTTGCCACCGAAGCGGCGCTGGAGCGGTCCGGGGTCGAAGGCGGGCAGATCGGGCATGTCGTGTTCGGCCATGTCATCAATACCGAGCCGCGCGACATGTACCTGTCGCGCGCCGCGGCCAAACAGGCCGGTATTCCGGATGAGACACCGGCGATGAACGTGAACCGGCTGTGCGGATCGGGCGCGCAGGCGATTGTGTCGGCGGCGCAGTCCCTGATGCTGGGCGACGCGGAATTTGCCGTCGCGGGCGGGGCCGAGAGCATGTCGCGCAGTCCCTATGTCGTGCCACAGGCGCGGTGGGGGGCGAAGATGGGCGACGTGACCGCGCTGGACATGATGCTTGGGGCGCTGAACTGCCCGTTCGGCACCGGGCATATGGGTGTGACCGCTGAAAACGTCGCCGACGAGCATCGGATCACCCGCGAGCAGATGGACGCCTTTGCCGTCACCAGCCAGACCCGCGCTGCCGCAGCGATTGAGGCCGGGTATTTCGACAGCCAGATCGCGCCGGTTCAGGTGAAGGTCAAGCGCGACATGGTCGATTTCAAGGTCGATGAGCATCCCAAGGCCACCACCGCCGAGGTTTTGGCCGGTCTGCGCCCGGTCTTCAAGAAAGAGGGCCGCGTGACGGCGGGCAATGCCTCGGGCATCAACGATGGCGCGGCGGCGATGGTTCTGGCGACGGCGGATGCGGCCGAGAAAGCAGGGCTCAAGCCCAAGGCGCGGATTTTGGGTTATGCGCATGCTGGCGTGCGGCCCGAGGTGATGGGAATCGGTCCGGTTCCGGCGGTGCAGAACCTGCTGGCCAAGACAGGTCTTTCGATTGCTGATTTCGACGTGATCGAAAGCAACGAGGCCTTTGCGGCGCAGGCGCTGGCCGTGAACAAGGAACTGGGTCTGGATGCGGGCAAGGTGAACCCCAATGGCGGTGCGATTGCTCTGGGTCACCCGGTTGGGGCAACCGGTGCGATCATCACGCTGAAGGCGCTTTATGAGCTGGAGCGTACCGGCGGGTCCAAAGGGCTGATCACCATGTGCATTGGTGGCGGTCAGGGGATCGCTATTGCCATCGAGCGGCTCTGATCGAAACCGTGGCAGGGGGGGCTGTCTGCCCCCCATCGCGCCGCTGGCGCGATTCCCCCCGAAGATATTTTTGGCCAGATGAAGGGGCGGACCGGGTTTAGCTGATTGCCGTCAGGATCAGAACGACCGCCGCGCCTGCGGCCGCGCCGAGGATTGCGGGCAGGGCCGAGGACCTCAGCAAGGACTGATCCGCGTCATCTTTCCGGGTCTGGGCAATCAGGGCGCTTTCCACCAATGCAGGCAGGCGCGGGCCGAAGCGGGCCAGCACCAGAGCGGTCTTGCCGAAATCGCGCAGGGCCGCGCGGGGGCCGATGGATTGCTTGATGTAGTCCTCGACCACCGGGCGGGCGACCTCCCAGATGTTGATATGCGGGTCGAGGGACCGCGCGACGCCTTCGACCACCACCATGGTCCGTTGCAGCAGGATCAGTTCGGTGCGGGTTTCCATGCCGAACCGCTCGGTGACTTCGAACAGGTAGTTCAGCAGGCGGCCCATCGAGATGTGGGTGGCGTCCATGCCGAAGATCGGCTCGCCCACCGCGCGCAGGGCGCGGGCGAATTCGTCGACATCCTGGTTGGCGGGGACGTATCCGGCCTCGAAATGCACCTCGGCCACGCGCTTGTAGTCGCGGCGGATGAAGCCGAAGAGGATCTCGGCATAGACCCGGCGGGTGTATTCGTCGATATGGCCCATGATGCCGTAGTCATAGGCGATGATATCGCCGTTGGCGGCGACCTTGAGGTTGCCCTGATGCATGTCGGCATGGAAATAGCCGTCGCGCAGGGCGTGCAGCAGGAACATGCGCAGAACCCGCTCGGCAAGGTCCCGGCGGTTGTGCCCGGCGGCGTCCAGCGCGTCATTGTCGCCCAGCGGGATACCGTCGGCCCAGCTGAGCGTCATCACCCGGCGCGCGGACAGGGACCAGACCACTGGCGGCAGCCAGAACCCGGCGTCGTCCTTGGTGTTGGCGGCGTATTCCGAAGCGGCGGCGCTTTCCAGCCGCAGATCCAGTTCACCGCGCACGACACCGTCGAAATGTTCGATCACCTCCATCGGACGCAGACGGCGCGCGCCGGGGGCGCAGAGGGCGACGATGCGGGCGGCGAAATAGAAGGCATCGACATCTTTGCGGAAGGCGCGTTCGATGCCCGGGCGTAGGACCTTGACGGCCACCTCCTCGCCGGTGCTGGTCAGCTTGGCCTTGTGGACCTGCGCGATCGAGGCGGCGGCGATGGGTTCGCTGAATTCGCTGAAAATCTCGTCAACGGGCTGGCCAAGTTCCTTTTCGACCTCGGCCATGGCCTGAACGCGGGGGAAAGGCGGCAGCTTGTCCTGCAGCACCCGAAGCTGTTCGGCCAATTCGTTTCCGACGACATCCGGGCGGGTCGAAAGCACCTGACCGAACTTGATATAGGCCGGACCCATCGCGGTAAGGGCGCGGGTTGCGGGCGGCATATCAGGGTCGCCCTTGTAGCCCAGCCATTGAAACGGCTTGCCAAGCGCATGCGCCACGATGCGCAGGGCGCGCGGGGCTTCGAATGCGTCCAGCACCACGTTCATGGCACCCGTGCGCTCGAGCGTGGCGCCTGTGCGGATCAGGCGGATGATGTTGTGAGGGCCGCGCATCTAGATTTTCCAGCCGGAATGAAGCGCTGCGATACCCATGCTCAGGTTGCGGTATTTGGCGTTTTCGAACCCGGCACTGCGGATCATGTTCAGAAATGTCTCTTGGTCGGGAAATTTGCGGATCGATTCCACAAGATACTGATAGCTGTCGTAGTCATTCGCGATCAGCTTGCCCATGCGCGGGATGACGTTGAAGCTGTAGAGATCATAGAGCTTCTGCAGCCCGTCATTGGGCAGCTGGCTGAATTCCAGCACCATCAGGCGGCCGCCGGGTTTGAGGACCCGGAACGCCTCGTTCAAAGCCTCTTGCGGGCGGGTCACGTTCCGGATGCCGAAGGAAATGGTGTAGACGTCGAAGGTGTTGTCCTCGAACGGCAGGGCCATCGCGTCGCCCACCACCCAGTTCAGGCTGTCGGCCATCTGGTCGGCTTCGGCGCGCTGGCGGCCTTCGACCAGCATCGGCTCGGTCAGGTCCAGCACGGTGGCGTGGCCATGGCCCGCGCGTTTCAGGAAGCGGAAGGAAATGTCGCCGGTGCCGCCCGCCACATCCAGCAGCCGCTGGCCGGGGCGCGGGGCGAGCCAATCCATCATCGCGTCCTTCCAGACCCGGTGGATGCCCATGGACATGACATCGTTCATCACATCGTATTTCGAGGCGACCGAGTTGAACACGCCCTGTACGCGGCCCGCCTTGTCGGCCTCGCGCACGGTTTCGAACCCGAAATGAGTGGTCTTGTCGCTGTTGTCGGACATTTGCCTTGCCGTTCGTCGAATTTCGCCTCTGTTATAGGGCCATAAGAGGCGGGCACAATGCGGCCCTTTGGAATAGGAGCCATCTAATGCCCGAATTGCCCGAGGTCGAGACAGTAAGACGCGGCCTGAGCCCTGCGATGGAGGGGGTGGTGATCGAACGGGCGGATGTGAACCGGCCCGATCTGCGCTGGCCGTTCCCGGATCGGATGGCGGAACGGCTGACCGGGCAGCGGGTGGATCGGTTGCGGCGGCGGTCGAAATACATCCTTGCCGATCTCAGCAGCGGAGAGAGCCTGCTGATCCATCTGGGGATGTCTGGGCGGATGACGGTGTCGGGGGATCCGCTGGGGCAGTTCGTTCACGATCATCCGATGCCTGAAAAACATGACCACGTGGTGTTTCACATGGCCAATGGCGCGCGCATCACCTTCAACGATCCGCGCCGGTTCGGGGCGATGGACCTGCTTCCCACGGCCACGGCGGAACAGCACAAGCTGCTGTCGGTTCTGGGGCCGGAACCGCTGGGCAATGACTTTCATGAGCAGCACCTGATCGCTGCGTTCAAAGGCAAAAACACCCCGGTCAAATCGGCGCTGCTGGATCAGGGAATCGTTGCCGGTCTGGGCAATATCTACGTCTGCGAGGCGCTTTATCGCGCCCATGTGTCGCCACGTCGCAAAGCCGGGCAGATTTCTGCGGCGCGGGTCGCAGCCCTGGTTCCGATCATCCGGCAGGTGCTGCGGGACGCCATCGAAGCAGGCGGTTCATCCCTGCGCGACTTCCGGCAAGCCGATGGAGAGCTTGGATATTTTCAGCACAGCTTCGATGTCTATGGCCGCGAAGGCGAGCCCTGCCGCACCGAAGGATGTGATGCGGTGATCAAGAGAATCACCCAGTCCGGTCGCTCATCCTTCTATTGTGCGCAATGCCAAAGATAACTTGATCCAGCGAAATCGCGTGGTAAGGAATCGTAGCTGAACTGAACAACCGGAAGCTTACACCTCATGGCTTTTGAGACGATCATCGTCGAAACCGAAGACCACGTCGCCCTTATCAAGCTGAACAGACCGGACGCTATGAATGCGCTGAACACCCAGCTGATGGCTGAGCTGTGCACGGCGCTGGAAGAGGCTGACGGAAACGACAAGGTACGGTGTATCGTCATCACCGGGTCGGACAAGGCCTTTGCCGCAGGTGCGGACATCAAGGAGATGTCCGAGATGAGCTTTGTTCAGGTCTATGGCCAGAACCTGTTCGGCGACGCAAACGACCGGATCACCGCCATCCGCAAGCCGATCATCGCGGCGGTTGCGGGCTATGCGCTGGGCGGCGGATGCGAGTTGGCCATGATGTGCGATTTCATCATCGCGGCGGATACCGCCAAGTTCGGTCAGCCCGAGATCAATCTGGGCGTCATTGCCGGTTTGGGCGGAACCCAGCGCCTGACGCGGTTCGTCGGCAAGTCCAAGGCGATGGACATGAACCTGACCGGTCGCTTCATGGACGCGGAAGAGGCCGAGCGGTCCGGGCTGGTCAGCCGTATCGTCCCCGCCAAGAAGCTGGTGGAAGAGGCCGTGGGCGCGGCGCAGAAAATCGCCGAGAAATCGCAGCTGACCGCCATGGCGGCGAAAGAGGCGGTGAACCGCAGCTATGAACTGCCGCTGAGCGAAGGGATGTTGTTCGAACGCCGGGTGTTCCATTCGATGTTCGCCACCGAAGACCAGAAAGAGGGCATGGCGGCGTTTCTGGAAAAACGTTCTGCCCAGTTCCGCGACAAGTAAAGCAGACAGGGACAGGCGGGCGCGGCCCGCCTTTTTCATGGCCGCTATGCGCTGGCCAAGAATCGGCTTGGCAAACCCCCAAAACTTGGATAGGTAGCGCCGCTATACATGCGCGTGCGGCCCGCCTGGCCCGACTCACACTCGTGATTTCTGATCCGGTGCGGATAATTCCGTGGCGCGCAACCCTAGATAACCGTACCGAACAAAAGGTCAGAGACACATGGCAAATTCGCCCCAGGCAAAGAAGCGCGCGCGTCAGAACGAAAAGCGTTTCGCCGTTAACAAAGCACGCCGTTCGCGCATCCGCACCTATCTGCGCAAAGTCGAAGAAGCAATCGCCTCGGGCGACAAGGACGCAGCGACCGCAGCCCTGCGCGCGGCTCAGCCCGAACTGATGCGCGGCGTCACCAAAGGCGTCTTCCACAAGAACACCGCTTCGCGCAAAATGTCCCGCCTGTCGGCGCGCGTCAAAGCGCTGGGCTAAGTCTTTTGATTGACCTTAGGTCACGTCAGAAAGGCTGAACCAATTTGAAAGGCGCCGCGAGTAGCGGCGCCTTTTTTCACCTGTTGCCAGAATACCGCGCCTTCACAAAACCGAGAGATTCTTTCGGGCGGAACCGCGAGTCAATATCAGAGTTTCGTTGCCGCGCCCTGTCTCGTCTTGTTACCACTATTCTAGCGATTCACTCGCTTGGGGGGACAGGCTGTTTCCGGGATCGGACTGACGGGCATCAGGATGATCGTGGAACCAAAGTCGTCATCCGGCGCAAGCCGGGGCTGCCGATCTGCTACTGGTCGCGGTGTAACCGTTGGCCTTGGCCCTGTCAAAAAATGCGATTGTGACGTGCGCCCCGGTTTACCGGGCGGCCCCTGCTATGGGTCGCTTCATGTGCCGGCAAGCACCGAACTTTACTTGGGACAGACCCGCCGAACCGTCAGGTCCGGCGCTGGGATACCTTTGCGCGTGTGAATCCATAAACCGGGCGACCGGGACATAGTCAATAAGGCCGACAGGCCAATAAAGAATGGGATGCGTGAGGCGCTGAATGACACAAGAGAAATGGGGACTACTGCGTAACAAGTTGCTCAAGGTTGTTGGTCGGAACAACTACACCACCTGGATCGAACCCCTGGAATTTAAGGAGTTGCAGGATGGTGTGGCGGTGTTCTCGGTGCCGACGAATTTCATGGGCAACTATGTCAGCCAAAATTTTGCGGACCTCATTATATACGAGCTGAACACCTCGGGTGAGGCAGTGCAGCGTCTGGATTTCCGTGTTGCCGCCAATTCACCGGCGCGGCCCTCACCCGTTGCCGATGCCGTGCCCGAGTTCAACTCTGCCGTACCGACTGCGCCGCAGACAGATGCTGGGCCGGATGCGTTCGAGTCGCTGCAGGCGGCGCCTTTGGACAAGCGGTTCACCTTTGACAGCTTCGTGGTGGGCAAGCCCAACGAACTGGCCCATGCCGCCGCGCGCCGTGTCTCCGAGGGCGGGCCGGTCACCTTCAACCCGCTGGTTCTGTATGGCGGCGTCGGATTGGGTAAGACCCACCTGATGCACGCGATTGCCTGGGAGCTGAAAACCAAGCATCCAGACCTGAACGTGCTGTACCTGTCGGCTGAACAGTTCATGTACCGCTTTGTCAAAGCCCTGCGCGAGCGCCGGATGATGGATTTCAAGCACCTGTTCCGCTCGGTCGATGTGCTGATGGTCGATGACGTGCAGTTCATCGCCGGCAAGGATTCGACGCAGGAAGAGTTCTTTCACACCTTCAACGCGCTGGTGGACCAGAACAAACAGATCATCATCTCGGCCGACCGCGCGCCCGGTGAAATCAAGGACCTTGAGGACCGGGTGAAATCGCGCCTGCAATGCGGTCTGGTGGTGGACCTGCACCCGACCGACTACGAGCTGCGTCTGGGCATCCTGCAGAACAAGGTCCAGCATTACAGCAGCACATATCCCGACCTGACCATCGCCGACGGCGTGCTGGAATTCCTGGCGCAGCGCATCTCGACCAATGTGCGGGTGCTGGAAGGGGCGCTGACCCGTCTCTTTGCCTTCGCCTCGCTGGTCGGGCGCGAGATCGATATGGATCTGACGCAGGATTGTCTGGCAGATGTGCTGCGCATGTCCGAGCGCAAGATCACCGTCGAAGAGATCCAGCGCAAGGTCTCTGAATACTACAACATCCGCCTGTCCGACATTATCGGCCCCAAGCGCCTGCGGTCCTATGCCCGCCCGCGTCAGGTGGCGATGTATCTGTGCAAGCAGCTGACCAGCCGGTCCCTGCCCGAAATTGGCCGCCGTTTTGGCGGTCGTGACCACACCACCGTGATGCATGGCGTCAAGCGGATCGAAGAGTTGAAGCTGACCGACGGCCAGATTGCCGAAGATGTCGAGATGCTGCGCCGGTCGCTGGAAGCCTGAGTCACATCCCCAAACCACTCAGTGACGCCCCGGACCATCGGCCCGGGGCGTTTTCTTGTGCGCATTTCTCCACGGTCGGGGAATGAACTGTGTCGGAACGATCACGCGACCCTTGACGGTTGCGGTATTCCGACCCAGAAATCGGTAAAAAATCCTTGTGCCTCAGGGTGGAACCGCTAACGTGCCAGTCCCGCCCATTTCGGCACGCAAGTCAGAGGAATTGAGGGTATGAAGATCAGCATCGAACGCGGCACCCTTCTCAAGGCCGTTTCGCAGGCCCAATCTGTTGTCGAACGGCGCAACACCATTCCCATACTTGCCAATGTGCTGATCGAGGCCGAGGGCGACCAGGTCCAGTTCCGCGCCACCGATCTGGACATCGAAGTGGTCGACAAGGCCCCGGCGCAGGTCGAGAAAGCGGGGGCAACCACCGTCGCCGCAACCACCCTGCACGAGATTGTACGCAAGCTGCCGGACGGGGCGCTGGTTACGCTGACCGCCGACAGCGCGGCAGGGCGTCTGACGGTTGAGGCGGGGCGGTCGAATTTCTCGCTGGCGACCTTGCCGAAAGAGGATTTTCCGGTGATGGCGTCCTCGGAATATCAGTCGAACTTCACCGCCTCGGCAGCTCTGCTGCGGCGGCTGTTCGACAAGTCGAAATTTGCGATTTCGACGGAAGAGACGCGGTATTACCTGAACGGCGTCTATATGCATGTGACCGATGGGTCCGATGGCAGCAAGGTGCTGCGCTGCGTGGCCACCGATGGCCACCGTCTGGCGCGGATCGATGCGGATTGCCCCGAGGGGGCGGCGGATATGCCCGGCGTGATCGTGCCGCGCAAGACCGTGGGGGAACTGCGCAAGCTGCTGGATGATGACGAGATGGACATCGCCGTTTCGGTCAGCGAAACCAAGGTGCGTTTTGCCACGCCGGATATCACGCTGACCTCGAAAGTGATCGACGGAACTTTCCCCGATTACACGCGGGTCATTCCGCAGGGCAACACGCGCAAGCTGGAAGTGGATGCGGCGGAGTTTGCGCAGGCAGTGGATCGGGTGGCGACGGTATCGTCCGAGCGGTCCCGCGCGGTGAAGCTGCAACTGGATGGCGACAAGCTGGTGCTGTCGGTCAATGCGCCGGATAGCGGTGCGGCTGAGGAAGAACTGGCCGTGGCCTATGGCGATGAGCGGCTGGAGATCGGGTTCAACGCCAAGTACCTGCTTGAGATTGCCTCGCAGGTGGATCGCGAGAATGCGGTGTTCCTGTTCAATTCGGCGGGGGACCCGACCCTGATGCGCGAAGGCAATGATCAGAGCGCGGTCTATGTGGTCATGCCGATGCGCGTCTGATCGCGCTGGCGCGCGATGCCTCCGGCGGGAGTATTTTTGAAAAGATGAAGGGAGGGGTCATGGGATTGGCCCTGACCGAGCTTACGGTCTCGCATTTTCGGTCTCATAAGCTGGCGCGGTTGTCGTTGGACGGGCGGCCGGTGGCGATTCACGGGCCGAACGGGGCCGGGAAGACCAATATTCTGGAAGCGGTGTCGTTGTTTTCGCCGGGGCGCGGGATGCGGCGGGCCAGCGCGGCCGAGATGACCCGGCGGCCCGAGGCGTTGGGGTGGAAGCTGTCCGGCCTGTTGCGGACGCAGGGGCAGCGGTATGAGGTCGAGACCTGGTCCGAAGGCGGCGCGGCGCGGCAGGTTCGGATTGATGAGAAAGCCGCCAGTCAGATCGATCTGGGCAAGCTGGCGCGGGTGGTCTGGCTGATCCCGTCGATGGATCGGCTTTGGATCGAAGGGGCCGAGGGGCGGCGGCGGTTTCTGGACCGGATCGCGCTGAGTTTTGATCCGTCGCATGCCGAAGCCTCGCTGACTTATGAAAAGGCGATGCGGGAACGGAACCGTTTGCTGAAAGAGCAGGTGCGGGATGCCCATTGGTATGCGGCGTTGGAGGGGCAGATGGCCGAGACGGGCCATCGTATTCATGCTGCCCGGCTGGCGGCGCTGGGGCATCTGCGGGTCGCGCAGGATCAGGCGGAAACAGCGTTTCCCTCGGCTGATCTGGAACTGGTGCAGACCGAGGGCGCGATGCCCGAAACCGCGCAGGACTTGCGCGAGGCGTTGGACGAAAGCCGGTTTCGCGATCTGGCCGCAGGACGGACCTTGGTGGGGCCGCATCGTTCGGATCTGTACGGGGTCTTTGCCGCCAAGGGCGTGCCGGCCAAGGATTGCTCGACGGGTGAGCAGAAGGCGTTGCTGGTGTCTCTGATCCTGTCGAACGCGCGCGCGTTGGCCGGGATGGTGGGGGCACCGCCGATTGTCTTGCTGGACGAGGTGGCCGCGCATCTGGATGCGGAGCGGCGCGCGGCGCTGTATGACGAGATTTGCGCGCTGGGGGCTCAGGCCTGGATGACGGGCACCGGGCCTGAGTTGTTTGCCGAATTGGGAGACCGGGCCCAGACGCTGACTGTCACCGAAGGCGATGAGGGCTCGGTCGTGACGGCTTAGGCCGGTTCGCTGATTTTGCGTTCCCACAGGAAGCCGCGCATGACCTCGTCAACCGGGGTCTGGGCCATGTGGTTGACGTAGTTCGACATGGTTTTCTGCGCAAGACCCAGAACCACGTCCAGAACCGCGCGGTGGGAATAGCCGGCGTCGAAGAAGGCTTGCAGTTGTTCTTCATTCGGGTTTCCGCGGCTTTGCATCACTTGCAGAGTGAACGTGCGAAGCGTTTCCAGTTTTGCAGTCGGCAGCGGCGTTTCGTTGCGCAGCGCTTCGGTGATCTCGTCCGAGACCTTCATCATCTTGGCGATGCCGGTATGGGCGGGCACGCAGTAATGGCATTCGTTTTCCACGTTGATCGTCTGCCAGACCACGGTTTTCTCGTCATTGTCGAAATCGGTCTGCAGGAACAAGCCGTGCAGGACCTGATAGCCCTCAAGATGCTGCGGGCTTTCCGCCATCACCTTGTGCAGGCCGGGCAGACGGCCAAAAGCGGCCTGTGACTTTTCCAGCAGCGGTTTCGACCCTTCCGGGGCGGTTTCGAGGTCATGAGAGGGGAAGTTTGCCATGTCAAAGCTCCTGTTTCTGGCGCGATGAGTCGTATTTAGGCTTTTTTGAGCGATCACTCAAGTATATATTTGAGCGAACGTTCAAGAATTGGTGAAGCCGATGCCCCGCAAGCCTTCATATGACCGCGACGCGCTGATTGCGCAGGCAAGGGATCTGTTCTGGCGGCAGGGCTGGGCCGGAACCTCACTGAAAGATCTTGAGCGCGAGTTGAACCTGAAACCCGGCAGTTTCTATGCGGCCTTCGGGTCCAAGGATGCGCTTTATGCGCTGACGCTGCAGCGATACGCGCAGGATGGCGTTGCCCGTCTGATGGCGATGGCGGATGAAATGGGGCCGTTGAGGGCGCTCAAGGCGCAGCCGCATGTGGTGATCGACGAAGGCGAGATGCCCGCGCGGGCCTGTATGCTGGCCAAGACCTATGCCGAACTGCAGGCCAAAGGGCACGAATTGGCCGACAGGGCCGGGTGCCATATGGCCGAGATGAAGGACTGTTTCGCGACGCTGTTTCGCCGCGCGCAGGAGGCTGGCGAAATCGGACCCGACCACGACCCGGACCGTCTGGCCGCGCGCTATCAGTCCGACATTCTGGGCCTGCGATTGTCGGCAGAGCGAAGCGATGTGAACGCGGCGGAAATTGCCGCTGATATCGCGGCGGATCTGGATCGGCTTTGATCTGTGCCAACCCTCAGATTCCGGCACAAAATGTTGGGGGATCGCGTGACAATCCCCACCAGAAAACGTATAAGTTACCAAAATAATATAGGTACTGACTGAATGTCCGAAGACGCACAGGCACCCCAGGAATACGGCGCGGATTCCATCAAGGTTCTCAAAGGTTTAGAAGCGGTTCGCAAACGCCCCGGGATGTATATCGGCGATACCGATGATGGCTCGGGTCTGCACCATATGGTGTACGAGGTTGTGGACAACGGAATTGATGAGGCACTGGCCGGTCATGCGGACCATGTGACCGTCAAAATCCATGCGGATTCCAGCGTTTCGGTCAGCGATAACGGGCGCGGAATTCCGGTGGATATTCACCCTGAAGAGGGGGTTTCAGCGGCCGAGGTCATCATGACCCAGCTGCATGCGGGCGGTAAGTTCGACAGCAACTCGTACAAGGTGTCGGGCGGTCTGCACGGTGTGGGTGTCTCGGTGGTGAACGCGCTGTCGGACTGGCTGGAGCTGCGCGTCTGGCGCAACGGCAAGGAACATGTGGCGCGTTTTGAGGGGGGCGAGACGGCGGAACACCTGAAGGTGGTTCAGGACTGCGTCGACCGCACCGGGACCGAGGTGCGGTTTCTGGCCTCGACCGATACGTTCTCGAACCTCGAATACTCGTTTGAGACGCTGGAAAAGCGTCTGCGCGAGCTGGCCTTCCTGAACTCGGGCGTGCGCATCATTCTGATCGACGAACGCCCCGCCGAACGGCTGGAGACCGAGCTGTTCTATGAGGGCGGCGTCAAGGAATTTGTCAAATATCTGGACCGGTCGAAAACTCCGGCGATGCCCGAACCGATCTATATCAAGGGTGAGCGGGACGATATTGGCGTCGAAATCGCGATGTGGTGGAATGACAGCTACCATGAGACGGTTCTGCCCTTTACCAACAACATCCCTCAGCGCGATGGCGGGACGCACGTGGCTGGCTTCCGGGGCGCGCTGACCCGGACGATCAACAATTACGCCCAGTCCAGCGGGATTGCGAAGAAGGAAAAGGTCAGCTTTACCGGCGATGACGCGCGCGAAGGTCTGACCTGTGTGCTGTCGGTCAAGGTGCCCGATCCGAAATTCTCGTCGCAGACCAAGGACAAGCTGGTCAGTTCCGAGGTGCGTCCGGCAGTCGAAGGTCTGATGAACGAAAAACTGGCCGAATGGTTCGAGGAAAACCCGAACGAGGCCAAGACCATCGTCGGCAAGATCATCGAGGCCGCTCTGGCCCGCGAGGCTGCCCGCAAGGCGCGCGAACTGACCCGCCGCAAGACGGCGATGGATGTGAACTATCTGGCCGGGAAGTTGAAGGATTGTTCCGAGAAAGACCCCTCGAAGACCGAAGTGTTTCTGGTCGAGGGGGACTCGGCAGGTGGATCGGCCCAAACAGGTCGCGATCGTCTGACACAGGCCGTTCTTCCCCTGCGGGGAAAGATTCTGAACGTCGAACGCGCGCGGTTTGACCGGATGCTGTCGTCTCAGGAAATCGGCAATCTGGTGATGGCCTTGGGCACCGGCATTGGCCGGGACGAGTTCAACATCGAGAAGCTGCGCTACCACAAGATCGTCATCATGACCGACGCCGACGTGGACGGTGCGCATATCCGGACGCTGCTGCTGACCTTCTTCTACCGGCAGATGCCGGAGCTGATTGAGGGCGGGTTTCTCTATATCGCGCAACCGCCGCTTTACAAGGTTTCGCGCGGCAAATCAGAGGTTTATCTGAAAGACCAGGCGGCGCTGGACGACTATCTGATCAATCAGGGCGTCGAAGGCGCGGTGCTGAAACTGGGGTCTGGCGAGGAAATCATCGGTCAGGACCTGACCCGGGTGGTTGATGAGGCGCGCCAGCTGAAACGCGTGCTGGATGCCTTCCCGACCCACTACCCGCGCCACATTCTGGAACAGGCCGCCGTGGCGGGCGCATTCGTGCCCGGTGCCGTGGATGCCGACCTGCAGGGCGTCGCCGACAAGGTTGCCGCTCGTCTGGACCTGATCGCGCTGGAATACGAACGCGGCTGGCAGGGCAGGATCACCCAGGATCACGGCATCCGACTGGCCCGCATCCTGCGCGGTGTCGAAGAGGTGCGTACCCTCGACGGTCCTATGCTGCGCTCGGGCGAGGCGCGCAAGACCGGATCGTTCACGCAAAGCCTGCAAGAGGTCTATAACACCCCCGCCACCCTGATCCGCCGGGACCGGTCACAGGTCATCCACGGCCCGCTGGACCTGCTGCGCGCGATACTGGAAGAGGGCGAAAAGGGCCTTTCGCTGCAGCGCTACAAGGGCTTGGGCGAAATGAACCCCGATCAGCTTTGGGAAACCACCCTGGACCCGGATGCGCGCACGCTGCTGCAGGTGCGCGTGGACGACATGGTCGAGGCCGACGATCTGTTCACCAAGCTCATGGGCGACGTGGTGGAACCCCGCCGCGAGTTCATCCAACAGAACGCGCTGAGTGTGGAAAACCTGGATTTCTAGCGGCTGTAGGGGCGCCCATAGTTTTGCATTTCGCCTAAAGATTTGCATCTTTGGCCCAAAGCCTTGGGCGCAATAGCCACCCACTGATTTTCGAATTCAAAGCTAATTTCGCACAGTGCAAATTTTGGTTGGCCCAATGCTATGGTCGTGGCCCCCGTGAAGCTTGAGGACTGCTGCTTCCAGCCCGAAGCAGCCATTCAAATCCGAGCCTTGCAATTCAAGGTTAGCGGACTTTGCAAACACGCGCCCCCAATGCCCATGTCATTACGGCGCCCTGTTGACGAGGTTCTCTGATCCTGACGAAGGGTCGAGGGGAAATGAGCGGCACTTCCTGCCGACCAATCAAATTGTCGAAGCAGAAAAACGAACAAGTGTTGATGAGCCGAAATGCGTTCAGGCGGGTCATCCTCGGGTTGGACCCAAATCAGTCCTGTGACTGTACAAGAAAGAATAGCGCACCATTCGGATCGTAAAAGACCCGACAGCGTGAGCGATCCGGATCATTCGTGTCGATCTTGGCCAGTTTTCCACCCAATCGTTCCACGTCATGACAGGCGGCGGTGACATCTTCAACTCTGATACTTGGAATCCAGCGAGCAACTTCTTGTTCCTGAGGCAGTCCGTGCAACTGCTCGGCAATTTCATCGCCGGACAGTAGCGAAATGGTGGTTGTTCGTTGTAGTTCGCTGTCGTACCCGGAAACCCATCCGAACAACTCCGAATAGAATTCACCAGGGAAATCTGCGGAACTCGATAGATACCCGTCTATTCCAAATTGCCGCTCCTGCACCGGATAGGAGTGTCTGGACAGGCAGATACCGACCAATGCTCCTAAAGGGTCCCTCAAAAGACAGTTGCGACCAACGCCCGGCACTTCGAATGGCGGTCTCACAACGGTTCCACCGAGTCTCTCAACTGCTGACGCGGATTGGTCCACATCCTCGACCTCCACATAGGCAATCCATCCGTCGTCGTAGTGTTGCGGTGTCTCGGCAATGCCTGCGCCAACCTCTCCGTGTGCTAAGGCGAGCACAAAGTCCTTCTCACCGCCGCCCCAGGCAAAATCCATCGCGTGCTCGGTCAAAAAGCTCCAGGAGGCAAGGTCTCGATAGAAGTCCATCGAGCGTGATCGGTCGCCTGTGAAGAGATCATGCCAAACGAATCTGCCGACCTTGTTACATGTCATGGCGGTGAGCTCCTATGATCCCCGCAATTTATACAATACTGGCCCGCGGTCGAATTGACCCAAGTCAACAGCCATGATCGCGTGTTTCTGAATCCCATGCCACCAATCCCATGCTACCAATGGTGAGCCGCCATGCACGGCGGCTTGGCTTTCTGTCGGATTTGACCCCCAACAGACCTTTGCCGCTTTTTGTGTTTTATGTTGCTCGCGACTCAATCCAATCCTTAAAATCCGTGCTCTTTTGGTTCCAGCTTTTCGGGATCAAGCTGGCTTTTGGACAACGACTGCTTAAGCTGTTCTCAAAAAGGAATGTTCGATGGAGCCGAGTCTGATATTCGCACTGGTTGGAGCTACCGTTCTCCTCGTTGCAATTCCTGGGCCGAACGTAGCGTTGATTGTTGCAAATACATTGGCTTACGGATTTCGCTTCGGCGCAACTACGGTGTTTGGCACAACTATTGGCGTGGCTTTGCAACTTTTAGTCGTCGTCCTGGGTCTGGCCGCGCTCCTCGAATTTGCAGCCTACGCTTTTCTTTGGCTGAAATGGATCGGAGTGGCTTATCTGGTCTATCTCGGCGTGACCACATGGCGTAAGGGCATCGTGGACATCGAAAAACAAAGCGCCAGCAGTGAGCCGCTGACAGCACTCTTCTGGCAGGGTCTCCTACTCGCCACGATCAATCCAAAGACCTTAATATTCAACGCGGCATTCCTGCCTCAGTTTGTGGCTATCGGATCAGGTTCTTCTGCTTTGCTTTTTGCCGCCGTGATCTATGTAGCCATCATCATGCTCGGTGATCTTGTGTGGGCCGCTTCTGCGCAGATGGCGCGACCCGCAATAGTTAAACTCGGACGATGGCGTCACAGGCTAACTGGTGTTCTTTTTGTTGGGTCGGGTATCGGTCTCGCTTTGGCCCGTGTTGATCGGTAAACGAATCTTTGGAACAGAAGTCAGTTGCTTTGCCTTGTCTAGAGATTGGCACGGGTTCAGAGGTGTCATTCTCTGCTTCGCTGGTCAGCGCTTGTTGGTGATCCGAACCGGACACTGGTCTAGCTGCCAGCATGCCTATCCGTCGCAGCAATACCAAAGCCCACCTGCGCCTCCGTGCTAAAAAAGTCCAGATTACCGCTCGATTGCGCTAACTCCTTCCTGCCTTCACTCGTCAGGAATGGCCACAGACCCTGCAAGGATACCTCCATCAATGTTAAGCTCAGCTCCGGTCATGTAAGGGGCTTCGTCGGATGCAAGCATAACAGCCAGTGCAGCTACTTCTGACGCTTCTCCAAATCGCCGCATCGGAGTATCAGCAACGATTGCTGCTTCTCGTTTTGCGCGGTCTGCACCTTCGCCTAACAGTGGCTCCCACATTGGCGTCATGATTGCCGCCGGATGGATAGAATTGCAGCGGATGGCAAGACCCTGACTTGCACAATACAGTGCGACCGATTTCGTGTGATTTCGGATAGCAGCCTTTGAAGCGGCATATGCTGCCGCCATAGGCACACCTATGATGCCAGAGCGTGAAGAGATATTGATGATAGATCCGGTTTTCGCTGGGCGCATGGCGCGAATAGCGTAACGGCATCCGAGAAACGTCCCGTCACTGTTGGTCGCATGAACCGCTCGCCAGTCTGAAAGTGTTGCGTTCTCGGGATCATGTGCAGGAGGTTGTAATGATCAAGTCGGCCATCACCACGACGTCATAAAACGTATCTCAACAAGTCCAAACGGTGAACCACAGATCGTCACCACCAATTTCGATCTTTTGTTCGAACTGGGTGGTGATTTTCCGACTTTTGCGGCTCCTGCTTTCCCTGATCTTGCGTTTGGAGGTGCTGTTGAAGGTATAACCTACCTGCACGGGCGGCTTGCAGACAAAGACGCAGATCAACATTCTTACGTCCTGAGCAGTGCGGACTTCGGTCGAGCATATCAATCAAAGCAGGTTGTCTTGGTTGCAAATGACTGATGATCTCGACGCGTTTGAAGGCACATTGCTGCACACCCCCAACGACCCAGACGGATATCAGTAAATCGGGAAGCCACCCAATTTACCATCTGGCGGCTTTGTTCGCATAGCAGTTGCTCACACCGAGTGCAGCGACTGTCTACTTCGGAGTCCACTTTGACCGATGCTGCGCGATACCCCAATTACAGCAATGCGCAGAAAGCTGACTTTGCAAAGTCGAGCGGACGGCCCTAGACATTTGGTCAAAGTGCGGCCTTGTCGAAAATACGAACGACCCAATCGAGGAAAACCCGGACGCGCGGGGAGAGCTGTCTGTTTTGTGGATAATAAGCAGCCAGCGGTGTGGGCGATGGTGGAGATTCCGGTAAAACCTCTACAAGGCGCTCATCTCTCAAGTCTTCCAGAAAACGATATTTCGGAGCTTGTCCGATCCCGAACCCGTCTCGGATCAGATGATGCACTGTGTCTGCGTCATTTGCTGTAACCAGCGCTGGCAACGAAACTTCCTTAACCTTGTCTCCGATCTTGAACTCTAACGGCAATGCGCCGCCGGTGCGCGAAGACAGGAAGCCGACCATCTGATGGCCTTTCAGATCTTCTACCGACGTGGGAGTGCCAAACTTGGCCAGATACTCTGGACTCGCACAGGTGATTTCGGAGAGATCGGTCAAGTGCCGCGTGATCATTCCACTATCATCAGAAATACCGGCACGGATGACGCAATCAACGCCCTCGCGCACCAGATCCACAAGGCGCTCTGTCTGACCGAGTTGAAGGGTGATCTTGGGGTATTTTGCGAGAAAGTCAGTCAGGTGAGGTAGAAGAAAGACCCGTGTCAGAGTTCCGGGAGCGTCAATGCGCAGAAGACCTGACGGTTCGTTCCCGCGCAATGCGCCTTCAGCTTCCTCCAGATCAGCCAAAATGGACGCGCATCTATGGTAATATGCCTGCCCATCTGGCGTTGGAGCCACGTGTCGTGTCGTGCGATCTACCAGCCGACTACCAAGGTCACGCTCCAGTCTTTGGATGGCTTCGCTTGCAGTGGACCGGGGAATGTTCAGATCCGCTGCGGCCTTTGTAAAACTCCCGCGTTCCAGCACCCGAACAAACAGTCGCATGGTTTCAAGTCTGTCGATCATTGTTCGCTTTTATCGAATTGTCATTCCAATACCAGACACATTATCTGGATTATTTCTCTGTCTATCTTCGCTTCAAACAGAAAGGGGATAGACATGGTACACGCACAACGAACCGCAATTGTAACCGGCGCCAGCAAAGGGATTGGTGCAGCCATCGCACTCCGCCTGGCTCAGGATGGCCACGCAATCATTGCCAATTATGCAAGTGATGAGGCCGGAGCGAACGAGATTGTAGACGCTATCAAAAAAGCTGGCGGCCAAGCAATCGCAGTCCAGGGTGACATTTCTGATCCATCCTGCATGCCAAGATTATTCGATGCGGCTGAACAGGGTTTCGGCTCTGTCGATGTTCTGGTTAACAACGCGGGTATTATGCACCTGAGTGCAGTTGCATCTACATCTGATGACGACTTCGAGGCTCACTGCGCCATCAACATTGGTGGTGTGTTTCGCGGCATGCGCGAGGCTGCCAACCGCATGAACAAAGGTGGCGCGATTGTCAGCCTGTCTTCCAGTGTTGTCGGGCTCTATCAGCCGACCTACGGGGTCTATGCGGCAACAAAAGCTGCGGTGGAAGCGATGACCCATGTGCTGGCCAAAGAACTGGGCTCACGTGACATCACCGTGAATACCGTCGCGCCGGGGCCGGTTGGGACCGACTTGTTCATCAATGGAAAGCCCGAAGCATTGATTGAAAACATCAAGAAGATGAACCCGTTTGGCCGGCTCGGAACGCCCGAAGACATCGCTGCTGCTGTTTCGCTTCTGACCGGGCCTGATGGTCGCTGGATTAGTGGTCAAACACTGCGGGCCAATGGTGGTATCGTCTAAGGCACCCCCTCTGGAAGCTATGCATTTCTGACCCGGTTGCGAAATTGAGAATGATAGCTTCCAGAATTACGTTCCGACAGACACCCAAGCTGACATCTCATGCCTATCTACTCTTTTCCTCCTTAGTCTTTCGATGAGCAGTAGAGTCCAGCATCAATGTCCGCAATGAGACTTGGCTCTGCTGGAGACCAGTTCAGAACCTCTTGGGTCCATGTGCTGGATGCCGGACTGTCTGAAGCAGCCATGAAACTGAACCAGTCAAAATAGGCTTGCGCATCGTCACCGGTTTTGGACGAGACTGGCAGCCCCAGATTGCGACCCAGGGCTTCGGCGATATCCTTGAAAGGCACGCCTTCTTCGGCAACGCCGTGGTAGTGAACACCGCCTTCGTTGCGCTCCAAAGCACGCCGGTAAAGACGTGCTGCATCCAGGCGATGGACGGCACACCAGCGGTTTTGTCCTTCATCAATGTAAGCGCCTTCGCCATTTTGCGTTGCGATGTCTGCCAGCATCCGGACAAAGCCATGATCACCCGCGCCATGTACAGAGGGGGCGAGGCGCACAGCAGCAATCTTCACACCTTTTTGCGCCATTTCCGCGCCAGCGTGTTCCGTCGCTACGCGGGGGTTTACCATGTCGCCCGTCGGAGCAAGGTCTGTTTCGTTGGACTCAACACCTGGCGTCAGTATCGCTGTGCCGGATGTCGCAAGGAACAGCCGGTCAGAGCCTGCCAACTCGCTTCCGATTGCACGGATCACTTCGGCATCGTGAGCACAGTTTTCTGCAAATTTCGAGAAGTCGTGGTTGAAACCAAGGTGGATCACAGCGTCCGCCTGAGCTGCGCCTGCGCGCAGGCTGTCGAGATCCTCAAGGTCTCCGTGATGTGCCTCAGCACCGACTTTTTTCAAGGTCTCGGCTGAGGATGCTGAACGAGCCAACCCGATGACCGAGTGGTCGTGATCCAATAGTTCGCGGACGACGGCAGACCCGACATAGCCGGTGGCTCCGGTTACAAAAACGCGCATTGATATCTCCTATGACGTGTTGAAACCTGCGCAGCGGTTCAGGTTTTTCGTCATAAAAAGTACAGGCAAAACTGGCGTTATCAATAAGTGAACATCTCGATAATCTTCGCAATCGTCCCAATCTCTTGGATATACGGCTTCTAGCTGATAGAGTTTTGACGCAAACCCAATCGGCAGAGATCACGTGGACCCTCTTTCTGACATCCTCTCCATCCTGAAACCTCAGAGCCATCTGGCAGGTCGTCTCGACCTTGGGCATCCCTCTGCGATTGGCTTTCCCGATCAGGCGGGTGCTCTGAAATGCAACGCCATGATTTCTGGTGATGCCTGGGTGTCTGTTGAGGGCCGCAAAGAATCCGTTCTGGTTAGGGAAGGCGACTTTTTTATCCTACCGACGGGTCGTCCTTTTGCGATCAAGACCGATCCTTCTCTTGAAGCCGAACCCGTAGAGCAGCTTCTGACAGCGCCACTTTCAATGGAGCCAGCGGTTATCAACGGCGGCGGGGGCACAATGATTGCAAGCTGCCGCTTTACCGTGTCTCAAGCTCACGCATTCAGACTCATTTCGATGCTGCCGTCGATTATGGTTATTCCGGCGCAAGAAGAGATCGCCGCCCATCTGGTTCACTCAGTTGGATTGATCCTGGAAGAGCTGGCCGATGATCGTCCAGGTAGTGCCTTGGTTGCTCATCACCTCTCGCACGTGGTCCTGATCCAGACCCTGCGTCATCATCATGCGGAGAAGGATACCCAACTGAGTTGGCTTAAGGCGCTCGCAGACACGCGCTTAGCTTTGGCGCTGACTGCAATGCACAGTGATCCCGGCAAGAAATGGACGCTGAACGAATTGGCTGAAGTTGCAAGTATGTCGAGATCAGTCTTTGCGAGGCGTTTCCAAGAAGCCGCGGGACAAAGTCCCATGGAATACCTTGCTGTTCTTCGAATGATCAAAGCGAGCGATCAGCTCCTGTCATCCCGATGCACCATCGCGACCGTCGCTGATGCCTTCGGATATAAGTCCGAAAACGCATTCAACACAGCTTTCAAAAGGGTCATGGGTCGCCCACCTCGTCAGTTTGTGAATGAGCGTTCCAAAGGTGGTTCAGACCCTGTTTTGACCGCCGAGGACTTATCCCGAAGCTTCCAGTAGATTTGCCTTTGAGTAGCGCGCGGGCGGGCATCCTACATAGCGGGAAAATGCAGTGCTGAAGGCACTGGACGACCCATAGCCTGTCTGGGCAGAGATTTCGGCAATACTGAGATCGCCTGCCCGGAGCATGTGTTTTGCCAATGTCATCCGCCAGTTCTGCAAATAGCTCATTGGGGGCATTCCCATGACGCCTTCGAACCGTGTGAAGAACGCAGATCGGGAAAGTCCAGCTTCGGTTGCAAGAGCTTGAACAGTCCAACTGTGAGCCGGGGCCGCGTGCATGGCTCGCAAACTGGGCCCAACCCGAATGTCTGCCAACCCATGCAAAAGGCCAGCAGTCGGGGCCGGGTCCGCGCCAGAGCGGAAGGCTTCGATCAGTAGGACTTGCAATAGGTTCTCGACGATCACATCTCGCGCCGGCCTGTTTGCGCGAGCCTCGTCGCGAACAAGCCCTGTAAGCGCAGCCAACCGACCCTCACAGCGGACAAAGATCAGATCAGGCAGTAGAGAGATCAATAGATCAGCGTCCGGGCTGGCAAAGGTGCAGTGTCCCACGAGCTGTTGAACTTCTGGATCCGCGTCAGATGCCCCAAGCCGGAAAATACCGTCTTCACCCTCCACCGGGTGGTTGACCAAATCAGCGGGTGGCGGAGGGTCCATGCTTGAAAAGGTGAAGGACTTAACCGCAGGTATCAGTACAAAATCACCCGCATTCAATACCAACGGTTCTTTTCCTTCGACCTCCAGGCGTGCACGTCCGGTTAGAAGTGAGCAGTAGAAGGCCTCGTTTACATCCTCGCGATGCACCCGAAATGGTCCCGATGCATGCACCAGTTTGGAATAGGACGCTTTGGGTTGAAGGAGGGTGATGATTTCAGAGAATGGATCTGCCATTTTGGACCATTGATAAAAAGAAAAGGACTATTGATTATATATAATACTGACGACGTCATCTACTTTCAAGGCATCAACGAATAGGAGATAACGTCATGAAGACCGTATTGATCACAGGATGTTCTTCGGGATTTGGACTGGAGACTTCGCGCTTCTTCCTCGAACAGGGCTGGTCGGTAATCGCGACAATGCGCAAGCCAGATGAAACACTATTGCCGGTATCAGATCGTTTGGCGATCCTGCCATTGGATATCTCGGATAGTGAGAGTATCGCAAAGGCTGTGGAAGCTGCTGGCCCCATCGACGCTTTGGTGAACAACGCAGGCGTCGGCTGGCTTTCCCCATTTGAGGGCACATCAGAGGATAACCTGCGCCGGATTTTTGAGACCAACACGTTCGGCACCATGGAAATGGTCCGTGCGATGCTGCCGCAAATGCGCGCCACGGGGTCAGGGGTGATCGTGAATGTCTCTTCCAGTGTCACACTTAAACCGCTGCCGCTGGCTTCGGTCTACACGGCAAGTAAAGCTGCGGTGAACGCCTTCACCGAATGCCTTGCCCTCGAACTGGCTCCGCTGGGTATCCGGACCCATATCGTTCTACCAGGTCAGGCCCCAACGACGAATTTTGGCAAGAACGCAATGGCAATGATGTCAGAATCCAATGACACGCCTGAAAACTACAAGCCGTTCGTCGAGCAAACCATGGCTGCCTTCATGAACACCGAAGGGAAGGAGTTCACCTTCTCCGAGGATGTCGTTCAGGCAATCTGGAGGGCCGTCACCGACAGCACATGTCCACATCGGATCCCCGCTGGAAAGGACTCAGTCGCTCTGGCGGCTTGACACCTTCAACAATCAGAAAAAGCCCTCTCGAATAACCAGCATGGCCGACCTCAATGGCTGGCCTTTTTTACCTCAAGCTAGCATTTTTCTCGAAGCGTCCCGTGTTTGGTCTGCTTAATCGCAGCAAGCCACTCAACGACAACCTTCGCGCCACCAAAAGGATAAAGGTGAACCGCAACATCAGCTAAATTGCGTCGTTGCAGCCCTTGTTCGATCAAGCAGACCAAACGGGAGAAATCAACGTTCCCGTCCACGGTGTCACTCACGTTGTTCAACCCACGAGCCGAAACCCCAAATTTGCGTGCAAACCTGAGCAGGAGATCCTTTTTGGTCGGCCCAGGTATTCCAATTTGGATCGGCTGGCCAACACCCGCGTTTCGAAGCTGGCTTATCCAGTTGAGAATTCTGTTGGGATCAAAGGCAAGTTGAGTGGTTATGCTCACCCTGCACCCGCAGGACTCCAGAAGTTTTACCTTTTCTCCTAGTAAGGCCACATCCGAACGATAACCTATGGCAGCGTTTCCCTCAGGAAAACCCGGCAAGGTGACCCTCTTGATCGCGTACTTTTCAATCCACTCGGTTCGAAGGAGATCCATCGTGTTGTTGAATGGCCCCGACGCACTTGATGGGTCACCACCAACGACCATGACTTGTCCTTGTGCGCCCGCAAACTGGAGTTTTTCGGTCAGGTCAAACAAGTGTTTCTTTGATTTAAGGCGACGAGCTGCAAATATCGGCACCGGCAATAGTCCGGCGTCGTCGATCCGGCGCACCGTTCGCAGCCTGTCGTAATCATCCTCATCATTCAGCCAGGCCACATTGACAGGGGTTCTCGCAGGAATAAGGGGTGCGGCTGTTGTGAGATCCGCAATCGTCTTTCCTGTCGCCTCAAGTGAATAGAAATTCAAATCCATCAAGGAAACCATCCTCTGAAAGGGCTGTGAATTCATTGGGAGGGCGGTTGGCTAGAACCCGTGCATTCGTTTGGCCCATTGGTATCCAACAATCAGACCCTTCATGACCGGCAGCAGTGCCAAGGCACCGACTACTGCGATGACCGACATGCTCAATGCCAAGACCCAAGGTTCTGGCCTCCATGTCACCCATGCGATGTGCAATGCGAACCCCATAAGGTGGCCTACGATCAGGATCGTAAGATAAGCCGGACCATCATCAGCCCGCTGGTGGCTCAGATCCAAACCGCAACTCGAGCACTCATCGTTCACTTTGATGTAGCTATGCAGCAGTTTTCCTTCCCCGCACTTGGGGCACCTGAGGCGCATCCCATTCATGATCGCGGGTTTGATGGGGCGCTCTTCGCTGTCGTCGTGGGCGTCAATTGCAAGTTCGGACATCTTTGATCTCCTTCGGTTGCGCCTCAGATAGTTCATCTTCAGACGCAATGCAATCAATAACCAATCAATATGATGACACATGCGACAATATGTTGAAATTCGCCTGCAATAAGGATAAGCGTGACAGGCACAATCTTATATATTGAATGGAATGATGCCTTGAAGTCATGGACGCCGAATCTGCGCGACAACGGGAAACCACTCTATGTCCAGATCGCGGAAGCGATCAGACATGATATAGAGACAGGAGTGCTTGATGCAGGTGACAGGCTTCCGCCTCAACGCAGCGTCGCAAAGCTTGTTGGCTTGGATTTCACAACTGTCTCTCGCGGGTACTCTGAGGCCGCGAAACGAGGGTATATCGACACCTTTGTCGGCCGGGGCTCGTTTATCCGGAAACCAGAAGAAACTTCAGAGAAAGCAGACCCACGCCGCGCGCTTGAAGAAGATCCGAACATGAACATGCCCCCGGAGCCAGATGATCCGGCTCTGGTGGCCCGTATGGAACAGGGCCTCACACATGTTGCTGCGAACCTCGTTCCTCTGCTTCGCTACCAATCCATTATCGGGAGCCGGCAAGACCGGGAGACCGCAGCACGCTGGATGAACATCAACGGTATCGACGTTACAGCAGACCAATTGGCAATCACGCCTGGCGCACATGCCAGTTTGCTGTCGATCCTGACATTGCTCGCCAAGCCCGGAGACACCGTGATCTGTGAGCGCGTGACGTATCCCGGTATTCGCGCCATAGGCGCTCAACTTGGCATCCGGCTTATTGGCGTGAGATCAGACGACAGCGGTATTCTTCCTGATGATCTGGATGCCGCTATCCAAGAGCACGCGCCTTCTGCTCTTTATCTGAACCCGACGCTGCAAAATCCCCTGACGCTTACAATTCCGATGGAGCGACGTCAGCAGATCGCGTCCGTTTTGGGCAAGTACGGTTTGCCTTTGATTGAAGATGACGCTTGTCGGTTTGTGTCGTCGGATGCTCCACCGCCTATCTCACAGCAGATTCCCGAATTGGGGTGGTACATCGCGGGTCTTTCGAAATGTCTGGGCGCTGGTTTGAGGCTTGCGCTTACGGTGGTTCCGTCTGGGCTGTCGAAAACCCACTTCACGCGGGCCTTGCAGGCATCGAATGTCATGGCGTCACCAATCACAACAGCTTTGATGGCGCGATGGATCGAGGATGGTACAGCCGCGGCAGTGCAAAAGTTTGTCCGCAAGGAGGCGAACCGCAGACAGAACTTGGCGGCCAAGATCATGCAGGACCAAGACTTCGTCGACTGCAACGAAGCATTCAATATCTGGCTCAAGCTGCCCGAAGGGTCGAGCAGAGCTGATGTGATGAGTCACATGGCCAATCGTCAAATCGGGATCATGCCGAGCAATGCGTTTACGGTGACAGGAGAGCCCGATGAAGCGGTTAGGGTTTGCCTTGGTGGCCCAATTTCATTCAGCCAGCTGACTGAAGATCTCGAAGCGTTGAATTATGCGATTACCCATAAAAATTGGGTTCCCTAGTCTGTTAGGCGGTGACGAATATCTGAAGCGACCTTCGCCTCAGTTCTTCAATTTGCTTTATGATTACTGTTTATTTTTATGCGCTTAGTACCAGATTGGTAAATCGTTGAATGTCTGCTGATCTGACAGGTCGATGCTGAACGATGACGTGCCAGTAGAGCGGTGCGATAAACATATCCAGGATCATTTGCCGATCTGTGTCTTTTGTCAGCTCGCCACGCTCAATGGCTCTGTCCAACATAATCATTGCTTGGGCCCGGCGATCCCGCGTCACACTCTCCAGCAATTCTGCCAATTCATCAGAACGAGCGTGCTCAGCATGTAGGTCCGGCAGAATCCGCCTCACAAGCGGATGGCGCAGAGTTGCAGCCATTCTGCGCATAAGCCTGGCAACGTCCTTCTCAAAAGATCCCGTGTCCGGAATTGGAGTGATATTCGTGGCAGCTGATTTCACCGCTTCGGTCACCAGTTCAAACTTGGATTTGCTCCTTCGATAGAGCGCCGCCTTTCCGACACCTGCGCGAGCCGCAATACGCTCCATGCGTAGAGCCGAGTAACCCGTTTCCGCCCATTCCTCAAACAAGGCGCGTTGGATTGCTTTCGTCACCGTGTCTTGCAAAACGGCAGCCCCGGCCGGCTTCCGACGCGGCCGATCAGAATATTTTACGTCGGAACTATTGCGTTCCATCGTAATTCTCCCTTATATAGGACGAAACGGTATCGTTCCGCTGTACTTTGAGGCAAACTTGTCGATACCGCAACCCGTTTTTGGCGGCTGATGAAAGGACGCAAAGATGGATCCGAAAATCGCACTTTTGTGGTTTGCGCCTCTGCTTTGCGGGGCCTTGATACCCATCCATGCCGGAATGAACTCCGAGCTCAGCCGCGCTGCCGGCCACCCACTCTGGGCAACTTTGTTGTCGTTTGGAATTTCATTCGTTTGCCTGGTGGTCGGCATCGCATGGCTTCGACCGACATTGCCAAGCTTATCATCACTGTACGCGGCTCCTCCTTGGGCATGGGTAGGAGGTGTGATCGGTGTTATTTACGTGATGGCGACCATGGTACTGATCCCACGCTTTGGGGCCGCCGCATTTATTGCCACAGTCGTTGCTGGACAAATGACGATGGCACTCATCCTGGACCAGAACGGGCTTCTTGGGAACGCTCCTCGACCAGCCGACTTCTATCGCATCACTGGTGCTGTGCTGTCGATTGCAGGTGTTCTGATCATGCAGTTTGGAAGAGCGACATAAGCCAAGTCATCACTCACAGAACAACCCTCCCGTTAAGGGAACAACAAGAGGTAAAGAAATCATGTCTGACACGAATAACATACCCAGCTTTGGCGCGATGCTGCGCGGTGCCCTCGGAAATGCAATCATCGCAGAAGCAGGCGAGAACTTCCTGGACATGTGTGACGAAGGCATCGTGTTCGAGTTCCCGTTTGCTCCAGAAGGCTCTGTGCGAGAACTCCGCGGCCGAGACACGATGGCAGCCTATCTGCCAACGGCAGGCGGCCTAATCAGCTTTGAATCCATGAGCCCGGCAGTCACCCATGTTGCCAAAGACGGTGAAACCTATGTGTTGGAATTCTCCTGCAAAGGTAAAGGCGAGGCCGGGCGCTACGATCAGAACTACATCTCGGTCATCGAGGTCCAAAACGGACGTATCACGCGCTATCGCGACTACTGGAACCCACAGGTTCTGCTGAATGCTGTCGGCGGCGTCGAAGTTCTTAAGTCCAAGCTGGGAGAGTTTATCGATGACTAATTCCATCCTTGTCACCGGCGGCACCGGCAAGACTGGCAGCCGCGTCGTCAAACAGCTACATGCAAAAGGGCTGGCCCCCCGCGTGGGAACACGCAGTCCTCGAAACAAAGATGAATTACGGTTCGATTGGAGCGATCCGCCTACGTTCACTGATGCTTTCGAAGGCGTCAGAGCGGTCTACCTCGTAGCACCCACAGACACAGTGGATTCACTGGGAGCAATGCAGCCTGGTCTTGAGGCGGCACTTGCCGCGGGCGTCCAGCGCTTCGTGCTACTCAGTGCCTCTTCTTTGGAAGAAGGCGGACCCATGATGGGCGCAGTCCACGCTTGGTTGCGCTCCAACGCTCCGGAATGGACCGTGCTGCGTCCAACCTGGTTCATGCAGAACTTCTCAGAGCTTCATCACCGAGATCCCATTCGCGATGAATCCGCCATCTACACAGCAACAGGGGACGGCCGAGTTGGCTTTATCGATGCTGGCGATATAGCAGCCTGTGCAACGACGCTGCTGGTCACTCCGTCAGTCAAAAACACTGACTACTTACTCACTGGCCCGGAAGCGATTTCTTATGATGCCGTTGCCGAAACACTGAGCAATCAATTGGGGTGGAAGATCACCCATCATCGCCTAACCGTCGATGAACTGGCAGAGCGTCATCAAAGCCTCGGATTGCGGGAAGAATACGCTAGAACGCTGGCGGCAATGGACGGTGTAATTGCTGGCGGGTCAGAGGATCGCGTCACTAACAGTGTGCTGAATCTGACCGGATCACGACCAACCTCTATCGATCAGTTCGTTCAGCAAAACACGGAAGCATGGACGCAGAGAAAAGATATCAACGTGCGAGTGGCTGAGACAGTGAATATGTGAGATGCGTGTATCCTTAGCTGACCTTCGTGTTGGCTTCGGGGACGGTAGCAATGTTGCGCATGTCGAAGATTGCTAAGCTCGGCGATGAATGTCCGGTTTGGGCTGCGAGCGCAGTCGGAGAATTGAATTTGAGGTGTCCTTGAAGTGAATTAGACTGAGAACTAACTGTTCAGAATGCTCATAAAGAGGACATCATGGCAGCTCCTTTAGTCCAAAACTGGGAACTGACCGCCGCCATCCAGGACATAGCAGATTGGCTGGTTCAACAGGGCTTAGAGAATGCGCCGGTGGAGATCTGGCTCGAAGCATTCTGCAAGCGTCTTGTTTCGGCGGGAATTCCACTTCAAAGAGCAAACATCACTGTGCGCGCACATCATCCCGAGATTGGGACAGTCGCTTTCCGCTGGCACAGGCACGGAGAAAATGAGCGAAAAGAGTTTATTCGAAGAACGGATGCACCTGAAGAATACGTTCTGAGCCCGATTTACTATCTTTTGGTAAACAACGTTGAAGAGATTAGACAAGACCTGACGGTCGACGACCCGGAGCTTAATTTTCCTTTGTTTGACGAACTTCGCGAGCGCGGTGCCACAGACTACTTCGCTGTCAAACGGTTCTTCCTTCTTCCAGATAATGCTACACCCGTTGATCCAATGCAGGCCGAGGAAGGCGCCATTATTTCATTGGCAACCGACGCGAGCGGGGGCTTCACAAGCCAGCAACTTGACGGTCTGCGTCAACTAATATCTCCACTTTGCCTGACGCTGAAATGTGGGGCAAACAGGCTGATGGCTGAAGACATAACCGCCGCTTATTTGGGAAAAGACGCCAGTAGGCGCGTTCTTTCCGGGGACATCACCCGAGGTTCATCCGAAACCATTTCAGCCGTGATTTGGTACTTTGATCTACAAGGATTTACCAAATTATCAGAGGCGCTTCCGGGACATTCAATAATAGAATTGCTCAACGATTACTTCGCGGAAGCTGTTGACGTAGTTGAACGCCATGGCGGTAATGTTCTGAAGTTCATGGGAGATGGAATGCTCGCCATCTTCGATATCAATCAAGTTCCGGACGCGCGCAGCGTCGCAATTCACGCGGCAGCGGAGTTGCGAGATACCTTTGACGAACTCAACCAACAACGACAAGCGGATGGTTTGCCAACGACCGGTTTCACTCTTGCGCTGCACGCCGGCGATGTTCTTTATGGCAACATTGGCGGTAGGTCTCGCTTGGATTTCACAGTGGTCGGCCCAGCAGTCAATACAACGTCCCGTATTCTTGGCATGTGCAACGCGCTCGATCAGAACATTGTCGTTTCCGACAAGGTGGCTGGCGACTTAGTAAACTCCATTCCAAGCCTTGTTTCCCTGGGGCAATACAGATTGCGCGGTGTTGCTGAAAGACAGGAGCTGTTTACGATAGATTAAACGCAAATCGAAAGGCGCCGCCTAACACGTATGGCAGCCGGACAGTCTTCAATCTTTAGCTTGTACTGAGTGGTGGACTTTTACGATGATCAGTCAGCCTTCGCCACAAACGCCTCGAAAGCCTCCTTATAGTCTGGATGCCATCGGCTTAATGGGGGCCGATTTTCGATGACGTCTCCCACGCTCCAGGCAATGCGTTTCTCATCGATATCACGTGAGACATCATTGTCGGGGCAGAGGATGTAAAAGTCCCCGCGGTTCACGCTGTCGACAAAGAAGTCGACCGTCTGCTCTGCGGTCCAAGCGGAGGCAGGTTTTTCAGGCAGGGAGATCATACTAGTATAAACAAAGCCAGGCACAAGGAGATGCGCTGTGATCTGATGGCCGGGGCCGTTTCTCAACTCATGTGATAGTGCCTCAGTGAATGCTTTCAGAGCCGCCTTTGAGACGTTGTAAGCAGGGTTGCCCGGTGGTGTGGTTATGCCTTGCTTGGACCCTGTATTGATTATTGCACCTGGTCTGTTTCGCGCGATCATATTTGGCGCGAATACCTGAGTGCCATGGATCGGACCCCAAAGGTTCACGCCCAGCATCTTATCCCAAGCCGTGGCGTCCCCAATGGTCGATGATTTGCCGCCGACACCAGCGTTGTTCATTAAGATGTCTGCCCCGCCGTAGCGGTCTGCTACCATCCGTTCCAACGCCTCTAGTTGCGCGCGATCACTGACATCTGTCTCAGACGTCATCACATCGGCCGCACCGGCGGCAGACACCATGTTTGCCGCGGCAGCCAGTTTCTCGGTGTCTTGATCAACAATAACAATGCGCATGCCCATCTGAGCGAACTTCACTGCTGCGGCGAGGCCAATGCCGGAAGCACCCCCAGTGATCACGGCCACAGAGTCTGAGGTAAATGCGGGGTGTGTCATCGGCTAGGCTCCTCCTATGCTCGTGTTGGATCGACAGGCCCGGAAAACCCCAGACCTGCCGTAGTTATTAGGCCGCGTTGGCAACGTTAGTTTTAAGCTTCATCATACCTTCCATACCGTAGGCGGTGAAGAGCACCTCGGTTGCCTTTTCCGCTTGCACGTTCATCGGAATGACAGGGTCTGCCATGCCGCTCTTGTCCACTTCATTGCGAAACTGCCGCTGTCCAGGCGCGGTATGAATCACCTCGAGCACCGCGTCCGACACGATCTGCGGAACCTGTAACGGGTTGTTGGCTAGGGATTCCCCCATGCTTTGCAGCATGGCCTCGGGCGCTCCGGCAAATTCGCCATAGCTTGCATCCCGGTCGCGCGAAGACGGCTGAATGAGGTTGTTGAAGAAGTTCGTGGGGAAGCCGCCGGGCTCGATGACAGCGACATCGACACCAAACTGGCTCAACTCCCAGCGATAGTTTTCGCTGAGCGCCTCCACGGCCCATTTCGCCGCGTTGTAAGGGCCAAGGAAGGGCACTGTCACGCGGCCAAGAAGGCTAGTAACGTTCAAGATCAGCCCGGATTGCCGTGCCCGCATTTTGGGTAAGACGGCGCGGATCATCCTCTGCACTCCAAAGACATTGACGTCAAAAACGCGCTGAAAATCGTCTCCAGAGAAGTTCTCTTGCAGACCGTGTGCACCCGCACCGGCGTTGTTGACCAACACATCGATCTGCCCGAGCGTGGCCTCTGCCGCGGCTACGCCGGCTTCGACGGAAGCATCGTCTGTCACGTCGATATCGACAACCTCAACGCCGAGATTGCGCAAGGTCTGCGCGGCCTCCTTGTTGCGTCCTCCGGGATCGCGCACAGTCCCGGCTACGCGATGCCCGGCCTTGATCAAATCCGCCACCATCAGATTTCCAAATCCGCTGCTGGCACCTGTAACGAGTATGTTCATTTCTTTTCTCCTGAATGTGGCCCTGCAATTGACTCTGTGATGGCTCGAATTTAGAGATTGCCAATTGAAGGCAACAGACGTATCAAATTGAACTAATGGTTGCAGATATTAGAACAATAGGCATGCCTGCCTTGATCAGCTTTCACACCGTCGCACGGCTCGGTGGGATCAGCGTTGCCGCCGATCATCTCAAAATGGCGAAATCGGGTGTTTCCAGGCACATATCGCGGCTGGAGAATCATTTTGGCGTGAAGCTAGTCGAACGGAGTGGAAGATCCGTTAAACTCACCCCTACGGGCGTCCGACTGAATCAGCGGGTCCAGTCCATTTTGGCTGACATTGATTTGCTGGGTGACATCGCCCGTGAAGAAAGCGGGGAAGTCTCAGGTCAGGTGAACTTCGCCGCAACAGCGGAATTCGGCTCGGTGATTGCCTCAGTAATCCTTCCGGCCGTCCAAGAGCGCTTCCCAGATCTCACGTTGGTCATGCACCCGGCTTATGATTTCGAGGATATGCAGGATCCCAATACGGATTTGGCATTCCGGATCGGAACTTTCGAAGATGACAGACTGGTCGCGAAGCAGCTTGGCAGCTTTCGTTGCTGGCTCGTCGCGTCACCCGAGCTTGCAACCCAGACAGCGATCAACACACCAGACGACCTGAAGGACCAACCCTGTCTCACCTTCAGAGGTGATGTTGCCAACACTACCTGGACTTTCTTTTCCCCAGACGATGTCTCAACCATCAAGGTAGGCGGACCCTTTGCCACACGGAGTTTTTCTGTCTTACTTGATCTTGCAATGGCGGGGCGAGGATATGCGTTTCTGCCGGAATTCATGCTTGATGAGGTCTTGCAAGAAGGAAGGCTTGTCCGCTGCTTGCCCAAGTACGTCTCGCGGCCATATTCGGTTTATTTGACGTTCCGTCCGGGCTCGCGGCGCATCGCACGAGTGGACGCAGTGGCCTCCCTTGCCGAGGAACTTGTCCCGAAACTCATTTCTGACAGTTCGACTTAGGATCTTCACCACAAACGTGCACAGACGCCGGACGGTTTTCTTTGCAAGAGCCTCTAACGAAGGTGAACACCAGGCTCCAAGATCAGGCAATATGGCTTGTAAGCTGCCATTGGATTGAGCGGATTGAATGGGCGCTTGGTTGCGTTTCTCGGGACTTGCAAAGTCTAGTTTCGAATGTCCGCTTCGGGCTGCCATCGGTCACAGATGAGAAGAGCTACGGACTGACACCTTTAGAATTGATATTTCGAAGTGAACCTTAGTTAGCAACGCCAAATGCGTTAATCATTCACCTTAGTTCTAGGTTTCGCCAGCCAATAAGACATTTTGCTCGGCTGTGTGTTTCAACGCAAGTTTGGGAACTTGCAGGCTTAGCAAAATGCCCAGGCACAAGTTTTGGTCACAAAAATCTATTCGTCTGTTAATTTTGGTTCAGTGGAATTGGATTAGCTAAAAGGATCACATCGACTGATGAAGCGGAAAATTGCTGCGATCCTAAGCCTCGATGTCGTCGATTATACCAAGCGCATGTCAGAGGATGCTGAGACCACGCTGAACACTCTACAACGCATTTTGGACGATGTGATCAGACCGTTGGTCCATGAAAACAAAGGACGAATATTCAAGCTGATGGGAGATGGTGCTTTGGTTGAGTTTGTTGCAGCCACAGACGCAATTAATGCTGCCAGCCAGATTTTCAATCAGATGAGAGATGAAGACGTAACACTTCGAGGAGGTCTCCACGTTGGCGACGTAATGCCAAATGGCAAAGACTTGTTCGGAGAGGCCGTGAATGTTGCGTCTCGCCTTCAGTCCAGCGCGCATATTGGAAGTTGTCTCGTCAGCAAGACAGCTGCTGAAGTTGCGGGAACTTCGCTGGCGGTTGCTTTGCGACCAGAAAGCTCGATACGGTTGAAGGGAATTCCAAATCCAGTGGAAGCCTACTCTATTGATTTAGATGGTGACAAAAGACGCGCAAGGAACAAGCTGCTGGCTAACTCTCAAGACGTCCGCTTTGCAAAATCAAAAGACGGTACAACGCTTGCCTGGACATCCACTGGAAGCGGTAGAAAGTTACTGGTCACACCAAACTGGCTCAGGCATCTGGAATACGATTGGACGATGAACACCATCGCCGGGTGGTTGCCGCTGCTTTCTGAAAATCACTGCCTTTATCGGTTTGATGGTAGAAACAATGGCTTGTCCCAGCGGGGCGTGCAGGATGTGTCTTTGAATCGAATCGTCGAAGATGTTGAGGCCGTACTGGACGCAGCCGGGATCGAAAAAGCTCCATTGTTTGGCATTTCTTTTGGGGCAACCATTGCGGCGGCCTTTGCCGCACATAATCCTGACCGTGTTTCGGGGTTGGTTCTACTCGGTGGATTTGCACAAGGACTCGCGGTGCGTTCACAGCCCGGAATTGCCGCGCTTGGGCAAGCAATGATGGATATGAGTCTTGAAGGCTGGAACGATGAATACCCTTCTGCAAGAGACTTGATGGCCCAATCATTTGCTCCAACCGCAAGTCCGCATGACCAGCGCACTTATGCAGAATTTATGAAAGTGGCAATGGATCATCAGGATTGGCTCAAGATTGGACCACTGGTCGCAGGGGTCGACGTAACCGATCTACTTCTGCGGATCACCTGTCCGGCTCTGGTTATGCACGCTAATCGAGACAGGATGCACAGTGTTGAACAAGGTAGGATATTCGCCTCCGGCATCAAGAATGCGCGCTTTATTGGCCTTGAGACAGCAAACAATACGATGCCAGAGTATGATCCTGCCTGGCCTAAAGCCCTAGTGGAAATAGAGCGTTTTTTGAACTCAATTTGAGCAGTGTACGTTGTTCATCGCCAAAACTTTATTGTTCGAAGGTAAGAGGATGCCGTGCGCCCTTCGATTTTCGATACTGGAATTTGAAAACTCTATGCTTCTCGTCATCGACCGCTTTGTCCTGATCTCGGAAATTGCAAAGTCTTGTTACGAATGTCCGGTTTGGGCTGCGATCAGCTAATTGTGTAAGACGCATCCAGCAGAGTCGTGGCTCTTAAAACTACATTCCACCACTGGGTAAACCCGACACCGACTGACAGCTATTTTTAATCCAAGTATTCAACAACCATCCTGTTGTTCTTGTCTTTGTGCATATCCCAATAACTCTTGGTAATCTGACTTGTGATTTGGCCGGGAGAACCAGTGCCAATGCTTTGGCCATTCACTTTGGTCACCGGCATGATCCCTCCGGCGGTTGAAGATATAAACACCTCATCTGCACCGAGAAGTTGGTCTTGGGGTATGTCGACGGCTGAGCAGTCGATACCCAGGTTCGTGCAAATGTCGAAGACCGTCTGACGAGTGACCCCGAGAAGCACGCCGAACTTCGGAGTTAGAACTTTTCCGTCGATGACGGCAAAAATATTGAATCCGGGCCCTTCAGATACGTTACCATTTGTATCGACAAGGATCGCAGTATCAGCACCGCGGTCGTAAGCCTCGTAGAGGCCTTTGACCAGATCCAACCAATGATAGTTCTTCACAGTCGGATCAACTGACTGCGGAGAAATGCGGACCAAGGATGATATTGCTGCATTTAATCCATGTTTCATCTGCTCTGGATTGGCCACCGATCCAAACGGTATTGCGAATGCGATGAACTGGTTGACCGCATCACGTGGATCCCGACTGAGTGTCGGAGACATATCGCGTGTACAAATGAACTCGACGTAGGAGTTCTTTAACCCTGACAGTGCGACGCAGTTGTGCAGTATCTCGATGACCTGTTCTCGGTCATACTCAATTGACATATGCAGCTTTTCCAAACCTGCAAAGAACCGATCAAGGTGATTTTCGAGTCGAAAGAAGGCTCCGTTCCAAACATGGACGACATCATACGTCGCGTCGGAATGAAGTAGCCCATAGTCCAGCACCGAAATCTTGGCTTCCGAAATCGGCAAATACTGCCCGTCCATGAAAGCCACGCCGGGAGGATATGTTTTTGGGTCAGAGTAATGCTCGGAGAAATTGGGTAATACAGTCATGAATAGAAGCTACCGGAGTGCGGACAGAAATCGCAATGTCCGTTTTGGGCTGCGAGCGCTAAAACATCTATCTGCAATGGAAAGCTCTCAAACTGGGCTTTAGGGCAATTTAGGTTGACAATTCATCTGTGAAATCGCCGGATTTCTTGGGTAACAGTCTTGGAGGTGGTGAACGCTCGCCGCTCAGGTCTGCGGCTGACACCAAATTAGGAGATACGCAATTTCTATCGACAGTTTTGCGGAAACCGAGATTGGAACACACCTCGCCGACGCTGCACGTCGTTGCCGCATGGTTTTCTTCACTGGATTACCGGCGTCTGGAAAGTCATTTCTGTTGCGCCAGCAAATATCCATTTCGGTCTCCTTGGGACGTCGCGTACATATCATGCGGTGGGATAAAGGACTCGCGGCGTTTCAGACCGAAGACATACTAGCAAAGTATCCAGATGTTTCAGATGGAACTCATCCGTTGATCCGCAAGGCAGCCGGATTGTGGGGCCGGAGAGCCCTGGCGCGATGGCTGACAGAGACTACCGATCCCACAGACATGATTGTCGGTGAAGTCCCTATCATCGGAAACAGGTTTTCCGAGTTCATCCAGGCGCAGCCGGATCAGGTTGAACCAGCCTTAGCATCCGAGGAAACCACATTCATCTATCCTGTTCCTACAAAGAACTTGCGTGCCAAACTCGAAGCTATCCGAAGGTCTACATTTGCGAACCCCAGACATACTGATGAGGCCAGAGATGCGCCTCCATCGACAATGGAACTGGCTTGGCGTTTGACGTGTGCCAAGGCCGCAGAGTTAGGTTTTGTCTCTGAAGCGGACAGTCATTCTCCGTACGAGGAGATCATTTATGTGCGGTTATTTGAGCACCTACTGCAACATCGAAACGCCATCAGAATTGGGGTCGATACGATTTATTCAAATGCCGGGTCAGCCCATGATCTGGGGGTAAGTATTTTAGAACTCAATGCAAGCCCGGATGAAGTACGGTGTGTAGTCGCAGAGGTAGAGGCTGCATTTACAGTCGAGGAAGCTATCCGAGACGTTGAAAACTGGTATCGGGTGTAGCCTCGTGCAAAAGTTCGCTCTTTGGCATTTTGGAAACTGCAAAGTCTAATTTTGCATGTCCGCTTTGGGTTCGCGCTGCCGAAAAACAGGGCGCAGAGAAACGCATAATTGAGGCCGCGCCGGTTGGGCAAAAGAGTTAATGTCGGCGTCAGCCGGTCAAACTTGCCGCCCGTAACCCATTGGCAAGACGTTCAAAATCATCCGGTCGTCGCCACATAGACCGAAACCCGCGGGCAAGACTATCTATTGTGTCATCCTCATCCACAATACCTCGGCTTGTGAACTCATCGTGACGTTCGGTGACGAATTCTCGCAATGCGTCGGAGGCGTCTCGCTCTCGTCCGAGCTGCGCGTAAGACGCGGCAACAAATGCAGTGGCCAACGAGTTAAGCCGCGCTGCTCCCATTAGAAAACCAAGCACTGCTTCATAGTTACCGTTGAAAAATTCGACCTGCCCCATAATCCAGTCGATGGCAGGCGGATGTAGCGGGTCCAGCGCCATAGCTTCCGAAACTACGTCGCGTGCCTTTTCGTGCTGGCCGAGCAGTAGGAAAGCATAGCCACACCAAGCCATCGACTCCGCCTCGCTTTCTATCATGGAAAGTGTCTTGTTGAATTGCGCTTCGGCCTCGCTCCACAGCCCGGCACAGAGATAAGCAAACCCAAGCTGGGCTTGAATGTAGACGTCCCGGTTATCCAGTGCCACGCCCTTTCGGGCGATCTTCAACGTGTGGGCCGGTGCGTCAGCGTCTGCCAGACCAAGCCACAAGTCTATGACATATGTGTCCGAAAGATACATGTAAGATCGCGCGATGGTCGGATCGAGCGCGACCGCTCGTTCCAACAACGCTCTCGCCTTGGCCGTATCTCGTGCGTTCAAGCCGTCGCGTAGTGCCTTGCCCCTGAGCATCAGCTCATAGGCCTTCATCTGATCCGTTGGTTTCTGTGTCGAACGGTCGACGACATCGTGCTGGACCCTGCTTGGCAACACTGCGACGATATTTCGGGCCACCTCGTCTTGTACCGCCAGAACGTCCTCCAGTTCGTGGTCGTATCGATCCGACCAAAGTTGAGTACCTGTACGGGCGTCAGCGAGTTGTACCGAGATCCTCACGCGGCTGCCAGCCTTCCGCACGCTGCCTTCAACCAGGTAATCTGCGCCGAGAGCCTCCGCGATTTTGGCTGGATCTGTGTCCTGTATCCGGAACCTGAAAGACGCATTTCTGGAAACAACCTTGAGCGTCCGAAAACGCGATAAGCCCACAATAATGTCTTCCGCAATCCCGTCGCTAAAAAAGGCCTGCTCGGGGTCATCGCTCATGTTGTGTAGAGGCAAGACAGTAATAGTGGCTTTTCCTGATGATTCAGGCTGAGGCGGTTCAGCGCGTACTGCGCTTGACCCCCCAATGCGCCAAGCATGTACCGGTTCGGCAACGTTCTTAACCGTGTGCTGACCAGTATCCTCCCAGGCGACCGGTATACGGTTCCCGACCACACGATAAACAGCGTCCGACACCAACACACCGCCGGGTGGGGCAAGCTGCTCCAACCTCGACGCAAGGTTCACACCGGACCCAAAAACATCTCCATCGCGCATGATGATGTCGCCAAGAGTGACGCCGATGCGAAAGCGAAGCGGGTCGGAGCCCACCACCGGCGAATTTTGCCATTCAACCGCGCAGGAAACGGCATCGACAGCGCTGTCGAAACTGGCGAGCAGACCGTCACCCATTTGTTTGACGATGCGACCGTGATGCCGACCGAAAAGCGGTGCAGCAATATCTTCAATGTGCGCTGAGAGGACTTCGAGCGTGCCTACTTCGTCCCACTCCATCCGGGCGGTGAAGCCGACTAGATCTGCAATCAGGATGGCCGCCAGCTTTCGCTCCACGTGTTCTCCTCCTTTCTGTTACATACTGGTCGCTATGTGTTTAGACCATGCGAAAGTGAACAGGGGCGGTGTCTGATCTTGTTTGAAGTCTGTTTCGGCGTTCCAGAACTATGCCAATAGTCTGTGCTTAAAGCTTAAAGCCCAAGTAGAAATAGAGCGTTTTTTGAGTTCAATTTGAACAGTGTACGTTGTTCTTCGCCGAGCCTATATTGGTTGAAGGAAAGAGGGAAAGGTCGGTCTGGGTGTCGACTATGTCAAAAATTTCATTCGGTCGCAGTTCATGAGCAATGTTTCTTATGATTTTTCGGGACGCGTGGCGGTTGTCACGGGCGGATCAAACGGCATTGGAGCAGAGATTGCCCGCCACTATCACGCCGCTGGCGCGCAGGTTGCAATCTGGGACCTGGCACTGCCAGAAAACGTAAATATCCCGCATCAGTTTTGTCAGGTAGATGTGAGCGAACTGAAGCAGATCAGAAGCGCTGTTGCGGACACCGTGCAACAACTTGGAGGCATCGACTTTCTTTCACACAACGCCGGGTTTGCAGGGTCGACAATTCCTGTCACAGAATATGACCCAGATGAATGGCAAAAGATCATTGACGTAAATCTGACTGGAACCTTTCGGCTGTGCCACGCTGTGGTTCCTGTCATGCGCCGGGCCGGGTTCGGGCGAATTACAAATATGGCATCCCTTGCTGGCAAAGAAGGGACCCCAAACGCATCTGCATATAGCGCGGCAAAGGCGGGAGTTATTGGCTTCACCAAATCTTTGGCCAAGGAACTGGCGGAAACAAATATTCGTGTGAATTGCGTCGCGCCTGCTGCCGTTAAAACCGCAATCCTCGAACAGATGACTCCAAAGTTTGTTCAGATCATGATCGACAAATCGCCAATGAAGCGCCTAGGAGAAATCGAAGAAGTCGCCGAACTGGTAATGTGGCTCAGTTCGACCGCGTGCACGTTCAACACTGGCGCCGTTTTTGATCTCTCTGGTGGCAGAGCGACTTATTAATCCTACTCACCCGTGCGAGCTTAGTAGCAAAGGTCGGTTGCGTCTGGTTCCGGAGCAACGAGGACCAGACTTTGGTACGAGTGCTGCAAAAGCTCGCTTTGTCCGCATCTCAGAGATTGCTAAGCCTAGTGATGAAGGCCCGCTTCGGGCTGCCACTCGTCATTAGAGCGAACAGTGGTGAACGCGGCTTCGAGCTTAACGCCGCTAATTCACTGGAGCGGCAAACTCTCTATTCCGAAGTTGTATTGGGCCGCAGCCAGCGTTGATACCGCCACGGCCCGCGTAGTATTGTGTCAATTCGTTGGGGTCACATCGACCAAAGTGGGTTCGCGATCACCGCTGGTTTCAAAGACGATCATCTCGTCTCCCATTGCTCCGAAGTCAATCTGCTTCATATCGACCATGTGCACCGTTCGGTCGTACATCGTGTGATAGTAGTAGACGAGGTTTAGGGAATCCGCAGCGGTCGTGATCTGCGTTGCGCTGTAAAGCAGGTCGTCCGACTGCAAATCGTCTTGAGCGCCCTCCGCTGCATCGGCCGGAATGTTGAAATTATCCAGAATGCGAAACGCCTCGCGCACGGTGTCATAGCCACCTTGCGTCTCCCGCGCTGTCTGGGAAAAGGCGACTGCGCGGACAAACCGGGATGGGGGTGTGAAGTCGCCTGGCAGCCCTATCATTCCACTCCCAGCGCCAAGGGGCGCGAAAGTAACGCCACTTGCCTCAACTTCCGGAAGCCCAAGGGCCGACAGGTTTACGTAGTTGTTTAGGTTCGTCATGTGCCAATCGTAGTTTGGCGAATTGGTGATGACGCCAAGCGGGGCATCGAAAATCGTCAGCTCGCCATCAATGTACTCAACCACGATCTTTCCGCTGAACCGGTCAGCAACCAACATGTGAAATGGGAAGGGAAATCCGAGAGTCTCATCCACGACCCCAACGACACGGACATCCGCCAACCCGGTGGCAGCCTCTTCAACCGTCTCAAACTGGGAAAGAACATAGCTGGCTAGCAAATCGCCCGGGATCGTGTTGTCAGCAAGGTCAGGATCGTACTCCTGATACTCGGTAAATCCGGGCAGATAAAACAATCCGGCGGTCAATCCAGCTTCGTTGATCCCATCTGCGGGAGCCCCATGATCCAACATGCTGATACCGACCATTCCAAATCGGCCGGCCCAGTTTGCTCCGTCTTGCCCATCTGGCATTTCACCTGCGGAATACGTGAAACCTCGCGGAATAATGTTGATCTTTGTCTCAAGATCGAACGGCCCCCATTCGGCGGTCCTTGCGCGAACGATGCTTCCATCCTGTCCTGTCAACATGATGCCAGTGCATCCCCAAGCCATCGATACAGACGCTACAAAGGCCATGGCTGCTTTTGGCAGTGTCCGAAACATATCAATATGACGCATGGTCGTTCTCCAATTGGACTGATCTCATGAACTCACTCGACCAAGCTACCACACCGGTTCTCAAGTTGAATGATGTTTGCATGATCTCTAAATAGGCGAAAAAGCCCGCCTATTCCTTCCTTCGGACTTTGCAAAGTCCGTCTCTGAATGTCTGCTTCGGGCTGCTTACAGCCAATTATGCGAGAGGTAGCGAAGGTCGACTACGTGTCCATTTTGCCCGACGCTGCGGCGCGCATCAAATTTTGCATTGGGCATTCTTTAAACTAATTCGCGTTGACTACCTTCAGCACAGAGACGCGGAGTGCATCGAGCAGTTGCACTAAGTGCTTTCTGTTTTTCGCCGTGTATTTTGCCGCCGTCGCAGTGCGTTGGATAAAGTCTGCATATTGGGCCACCGACAAATCCGCAGCCCTAAGGTCATCCGAGAAAGGCTCTAAAATTCGGGCAATAATCTCAGTGTTCCGTTGAGCACCTGCTTCAAGCTCCTCCTGCGAAGAAGCGGTTACGCCCGCAATGATGTCTTCGGCATTCGGCGAGGATTGAAGGACATCGTAGTGCTCAATCACGGTGTGCTGGAAGATCACATCCAATTGCGCACTGAGTCCCGTTGCATTCATTAGCCCGGCCTCAATGTCTGCGACAACCTTGTCCGCCATTGATCGGATCGTGGCCTGTAAAACTGCGTCTTTATTGGCGAATGCCTTGTAGAGCGTCTGTCGCGATAACCCTGCTTCTTCCGCAATGTCGTTCATGCTTGTCCGTTTAACCCCGAAACGAAGAAAGAGTCGGACTGCTGCGTCGAGGATGTGGGCGTCGCGATTTTTCATAAAGGGCATATTGACATTGCGTGGATGACTGTCAATATTTACAATCAGACATCAAATGTAAACTTTGTGGAGCCATTCATGACCACCACTTCCCAAAAAATTGCCATTGTCACCGGAGCCAACAATGGCATCGGATTTGAAACAACAATCGGCATGGCCCAGGCCGGGTTCCATGTAGTGATGGCCTGCCGCAATCTCGAAAAGGCAAAAACCGCTCGGGACGACGTGCTGGCACGCGTGCCGTCAGCGTCGCTTGATGTGATGCCGCTAAACCTAGGCGATTTTGCCTCCGTCAGAAGCTTTGCCGAGGCGTTCCGCGCGCGCTATGCGAAGCTCGACGTGCTGATCAACAATGCGGGCATCCTGCTTTACACCGCTGAGACGAATGGCGATGGGATCGAACTGCAATTCGCGACCAATCACCTCGGTCATTTTCTTTTGACGGCGTTACTGATCGACCTCGTGCCAGACGATCCGGCATCCCGGATCGTGGCGCTTTCAAGCCTCGGGCACAAGGGTGCCACCATCGAGTTTGATGATCTGACCTGTGGCCAGGATGGCGGCATTGCTTATGGTCAATCGAAACTCGCGAACCTTTTGTTTGGGGACGAGCTAAACCGTCGCCTACGGGCTTCTGGGCGTAGGCTAAAAGCACTGTCCGTCCATCCCGGCGGTTCTGAGTCCGGTCTGTTCCATAACGTTGCCGCGGATCAGCTCGCGCAGATGAAGGCACAAGTTAAACAGTTCCTACATTCTCCAGAAGAAGCCGCGAAACCCACCCTGTACGCCGCCCTGTCCACGGATGTCCAAGGAGGCGATTACTACGGCCCCACCGGCCCCCAGGAAATGAGTGGGGAGGTCGGAGTGGCCACCCGCGATCCGATTACCGTGAATATCGAGATTGCTACCCGGCTATGGGCCCTGTCCGAAGAGCTCACCGGCCGATCCTTCAAAATCTGACCCCGCCATCCATTCCAGAAGCGACAGTGCTGACCTCCCAAAAGGAAAGATCATGCAAGATTTCAAGAGCAAGACCGTTGTCATCACCGGCTCCGCGACGGGGATCGGTAAAGAGCTCGCCCTCCAGACGGGGTTGGAAGGCGCAAAAGTCATCATCTGCGGTCGCCGTATGGATCGCGTTCAAGAGACAGTGGCGGAACTGAAAGCCAAAGGGATCAAAGTGGCGGGAACCGCCTGCGATGTCGCGGATCGCGAACAAGTGGAAGCGCTGGCAGACTATGCCGAGGCAGAGTTTGGTCTGGTTGATGTGCTCATCAACAACGCTGGCATCGGCCAAGATCCCACGCCGCTGATCGACATGGATCTGGATGTGTTCCGGTGTGTCTATGAGATCAACATATTCGGAACGCTCAATGGAATTCAGGTCTTTGGGCGCAGAATGCTCGACCGCGGAACACCATGCGCGATCTACAATCTTGGCTCCGAAAACAGTGTCTTCACGGCCGTACCTTCCTCACATGCCTATGTTTCGTCCAAACATGCCCTTTTAGCCATCACGGAACTTCTGGCTGAAGAGACGCCGGACTTCATGGACGTGGCCCTGATCATGCCCGGCTTGGTAGTTTCCGAGATGAGCCAGGGCCTTGGCATGCCGACGGACCAGTTTGTAAAGCGGGTGCTTAATCAGCTGAAAGCCCGCGAATTTTTCGCGGTTAGTCATGCCTACAACAAGGTTCGCATTGATGATCGCTATGGAAAACTCGCGCGCGCCTATGACACCTACGCCCCGCGATACGAAGGCGACATCGAATACGATATCCGCAATTTTCTAGAGACGTCGGCGGTCGGGGCTTAGGCCCTGCCAGGTAACCTTCCAATTCACATCAATCATTTGGGAGCCGAGTCTCCGGGACGGTAGATCATGCAAAAAACACTTTCACGCATCTTCAGTTTGTTGTTGATCCTCGCTGCTCTGATCATGCTCAGCTGGGGTCTCTTAGGCTTTCTGGAGCACTTCGCAGGATTTGCCCCGCTGATGCCCCTACAAAACGAGACATTCCCAATTGGCATGCAGACCCTACATTGGGTTTTGATCACTGTGTCGGGGGCCACGTTCCTTGCCGGTTACACTTTGCGCTGGCGCTACACGCCCATCGCAATGCTTGTGATGTTTACAGCACTTGCCACGATGTGCGCGGTCCAAACCTTCGACATGCTGCAAAACCCAGATCGCTACCGCAACTTCGTGGTGGAGTGCATCAACTACACTCTCATTTCTATCTACCTCTTCCGGTCGCAGCGCATGCGTGGCCGGTTCGGGCGGATCACCGTTGAGACGGCGCTCCGCGCCGCGCCTCTAGAGGCTTGAACCGATCAAAAAAAGGAAGATCATGGAAACTGGTAGAACTGAGAAGGTCAGCTTCTCTCATCACAAAATCCACACCGACATCATCATCAACACGGTGCCCGAAGCCGTTTGGGCGGTTCTAACCGATACTGCCAACTACAGCTCCTGGGCTGCGTTCCTTGTGGGAATCGAAGGCCAGATCGCGGACGGTGAAAGCATCAATGTTGCCTTCCAGCTGGATCCCAACAAGGACAAGCTCACACGGATTGATCACACGATCACTATGGTAGACGGCCACGAGTTCTACTGGGCTGAAAGAGGACCCGGCGGCATCCGCGATAACCACCATTTCAAGGTTGAGGCCGCCGCAGATGGAAAGACCCGGTTCGTGCAATCGGACGAGATCATCGGCGGCATGACTTTCCTGATGGGTGGACGGTTGGCGAAATTGTACCTGGAGGGCTACCAGGCATTTAATCGCGGCCTGAAGGCGGAAGCGGAGCGACGCGACAATGTCGGATGATCCCACCGTAAGAGCCCTCGGGCGCGTTCTGCTTACAGGGGCAACCGGCATGGTCGGGTCATCTGTTCTGACTGCATTGCTGGAGGAGGAGAGCGTAACAGAGGTTGTTTCTCTTGGGCGGAGATCTTCGGGTCGCAATCACGCCAAGCTGACCGACGTCAGCTTTACGGATTTCGGGAACTCAGACTCATATACCCAGTATCTGACCAGTATCGACACGGTGTTTCATTGTCTGGCAACCTACTCAGCCCGCGTCAGTAGGGAGGCTTATTCCGAGATCACCGTCGATTGGCTGATCAACCTTGTACGGGCTTGTGAGGAAACAACGCCGGAAGCAACATTCTGCCTGCTCTCTGCCCAAGGTGCGCGAGCCGACGGGGGTGGCATGTCGTTTGCTTTGAAAGTCAAAGGTGAAGCTGAGACTGTTTTTTTCGCCTCCCATATCAAACGCAAGTTTGCCTTTCGCCCCGGCTACATCGCCCCATCGGAACGAAGAAGATGGAAACCGGTAGACTATCTGTTTGCACCGCTTCAAAGCCTAGCTCCGTCTATCGGCGTGACATCCGATGAACTAGCACAAGCTATGGTCAGAACGGCCATCAACAACGCTAGGTCTTCCGCTCTCCTGGAAAACAGTGAAATGCGAGCTTTATTGGGGTGAATAGCGAATTTCTGGACCTTGAGAGATATCGGCCGCAGGCAAAGCGGTCATTGGTCAATTTGGAGCAACGTCCGCAATGTCCCCTATCGGTAGCTGCAAAGTTTAGTTGGGAATGTCCGGTTTGGGCTGCGACCAGTCGCTAAGGCAACTAGAAGCTTGACCAAAGGATCAAATAACTCTCGACGTAGAACACGAAGTTCGCTGAGGGTCCTATTTTCATCTGCCTTCATCTGGCCTGAGTAGTTTACTACATCAGCAGAGAGTACTGCGGAAAGTCTGCGGTCTCCATTCATGTCTATTGGTAGCGCAAATTACGTTGATTGGAAAAGACAACATGATCTCCCGGACGTCGCGCATTACCTAGCCAACGGCTTGGTGCACTACTGAAAAGCCTGACTGTGAGTGTCTGCTTCGGCCTGGATCTGTCGCTGACGTCGTCTTGCTCGTAAGTTACTGCACTGATACCCTGTTAATGCGCTTGGCGCGGAAGCTAGGCGATGGAGATTTTATGTTTACGATTGCGGGAAACCGCTAAGTCCTGAACGGCAGGACGACCAAGCTAAATAGAGCCTGCGTAAAAGCGGCAGGCTTTCCTTTTTGCATGGCTCGTGAACAATCAAACTAACATCACCGATGCATGAGCTTTGCGCCCGTCACATCAAGCATCTTTGCTTGTTTGACGGCACGAAGAAAGACGAAAGACCAATGAAAATACGACTGACAAAGCAAGACGATATCGCTGCCTTGCAGGAGGTGCTTAACGGCACGGAGCTTTTCCCTAGTGAAATGCTTCCTGACATGGTGGATGGCTTCCTATCCGACGGTGAAAGCTCTGATATTTGGCTGACATGCAAAGCAAACGGTAAGGCCGTGGGCTTCTGCTACGCAGCCCCAGAGGAACTTGCCGAAGGTGCATGGAACATGTTTGCCATCGCAATTCTGCCAACCGAGCAGGGTAAAGGTTTTGGCGGTGCCATCGCTAGGCATCTTGAGGTCGAACTCAAGAAGCGTGGACAGCGCATCTTGATAGCTGACACTTCAAGTACAGATGAGTTCGCACAGACACGCGAGTTCTATCGCAAGAACGGCTACAGCGAGGAAGCTCGTATCAGGGATTTCTGGGCGGTGGGGGATGACAAAGTCGTCTTCTGGAAGTCACTAAGTTAACCCCAAGGAGCCGGTGCTGGCCTGTCTTCGGGCAGGTCAGTTTCATTTGTTCGCTCGATTTGGCAACGGCAGCTTTGTTGCGAAGGCAGACTTGGACGTGACGTTCGCTGCACGATGTGTGATTTTGATGGGCAATAGGGGCTATCCCGCGCGGGAAAGGACACGCTATGAAACTGAATAGTAAGTCCCGCCGTAACCTTCTAGGCGGCATTGCAGGATTAATGGGCGTCGGTTCGCTGGGGGCGAGAGCCGCTGCGGCTGTACTCACACCAGACGCCGCAGAAGGGCCGTATTATCCAACGCCGGCCATGCGGAGGCCTGATATAGATAATGACCTCGTTAAGATCAAAGGACGTGTTGAAGACGCTGGCGGCGAAGTCTTTACACTGCGTGGAACGATTACAGCCGCCAATGGACAACCCCTTGCAAAGCATCGCATCGAAATCTGGCAATGCGACATGGACGGCAACTATATGCACCCTCGCGACCGCCGCAGTGTTAATTTTGATCAGGCTTTCCAAGGCTTTGGCCATGACGTAACTGACAACGGCGGGAACTATGTGTTCCGCACAATTAAACCTACGATCTACCCAGGGCGTACTCCACATATTCATGTAAAATTGCTTGATGGAAATCGCGAACTGTTGACGACGCAGTTTTACATTAAAGGCCATCCGAACAATTCCCGCGATGGGCTGTTCAACCGTATGTCCAAGGCAGAGGCAAGTGCAGTGTCTATGGTTTTTGTACAGGGTGCGAATGGACTTGTAGCGACCATCAATGTTGTCGTCTAGAGAGCAAGCCTCAGTTCGCAAAGTTTGAGTTGCAAAGCTTGATCTTAGATGTCAGGTTTGGGCTGCTACTGCCTTCCCTAAGCGCCAGAAAACTAGGTTAACCGGTGCACTTGAAATCAAACGCGGCAGCGCGCTTGTCGTCTTTTTTGAAGAACTTCACCTGACCACTCGCTCCTTGGAACACTCCAGTGCCGCCGACAACTGCTAATTGAGTTTCGAAATGGGGCACAGTGTCGGGACTGCTCGGGGCTGGGTAGGAGCCAGAGTAGATCAGTTGGTTGCTGTCGATTGTTAGGTAAGCGTTAACGATAAGCTGGGTTTTGCCTTCACCTGCGCCAGGCGCTATCAGCGTCGTGACATTCTGCATACCAACAACCTGGCCATCTTCACTGAAAACCGTGACGTGCCCAACCGCGACATCCCCGATTTCGTCGCCACCAGACGTGATCTTTAGGTCTTCTAAGTAGACAGTAAATTGGCCGCATTCTGGAGCGCTGTTCGCTGAAGCAGGAAGGGCGTGGGTGAGAAGAATCATGGCGGCGAGAAAACGCATTTTGGCACTCCTATGTAGAACAAAAAAGGGCTGGCGAACTATTTCGACAAGCCTGCGAAGGATTGAGATTGAAAAAAGCCTGCATGGATGTTCGCTCATTGTTTTCTAAGCTCAATCGTCAACAACCAGATTTCAAAGGCGTATCTGCCCCCTCCTTCTTTGATGGTCGCTTCGAAACGATCATAAAACTGATCCAGAAGAGTTTCAGTTTTCTGCTCGGATTCGCCGCGTAACAAGGATTGCCTGAACGTGGACTCGGTGAAGGAGCGAACAAAGCCCTTATAGCTTGCTGCGTACTCTTGGGGTGTATTGATCCGGTCTGCAAAGATATCTTGCGGGCTTTGCTGAGCTGGAGCTACCTCTGCTCTTTCAACCACAAAGCCATCTGCCAATTCCTTGTTGCGTTGAAAGGGTTCAAGAGCTTCCTCCCTGGACATAAACCAGATTGGCATAATGAAGTCGCGAAGACCGGGTTCAGAAATCAATCCGTCGTTCACCATCGTTTTGGCAACGCCGTACATAGCGCGATAGGTGTGCCGGCCAGAACTGCAAATTCCATTGACCTCGCCCGCATCAGGAATTGCCCCCAACGTCGAGACCATAAGCCTGCCGCCGCTACGTAGCTCTCGCAGTCGTAAAGACAGGAAGTTTTCCCAATCTCGCTGCGCTTGTGTTTTTAGCTTCAAGCGCGCTTCTCCCTGCAAATCTGCAAACCAAAGCGTGCCCTTTGAATAGACAACGGGCTGTGTGCTGAGCCAATGGCTCGCACCGAATGAAGTTCCAACGTCAATAGACGATGCCGGTGCAACCATCGAGAAAAAACTACCCACACTTGCAAGGGGGCGAATGCTAGCAGAGAGGTTGGAGTAACCGTCTTGGTTCACAGCACATTCAAACAGAGTATTCCAATCGTTTTCCGCCTGGTCGACATGGTGAACAAAGATGGAGCGACCTGGATAGCGGTCAGCAAAAGACTGTACGGCAGGCTTGACTGACAAAATCGCGTTTGATCCGGTGCCACAGCCATAGTCAGCAATGTGTATCTCATCTGATGAGGCCAAAACTTTGTCGGCCATCTCTCGAACATCGTCTGTGCGGGATTGAATAGAGTGCTTCTGTGGGAGGGAATTCCCAACATAGTCTATCATTCCCTCGGTTGGGCTGCTCCTATCGTCCATTCGATCCTCCCACGTGCAGTTGGGTTGGCAGCTAGAGCTTACAGTTTACACAAAGCGTTGCCTAAAATCGAAGAATTACTGGGCAAAGAACAGATCTAGGCGGTTGTCATCTGCCTAACAGAAACATGGAGATTGGGCTCTCGGCCTGCATCGGAGCCAGCGCAAAATCCAGTTGTAGATTCATTTCGCTCAGTTCCAACACCAAATAGCTACGGGCAGCCCACGTCAGCTCCATTTCTCATCTATCTCAATTCCGTTAAACCTGCCATTGTTGGCTCACATCTCGGACGCGAAGCGCAAAAAAAGCAGCCCACGCAAGTGCGGCTAGTGGTAAGGTTCTACAGCCTAAAAGAAACTGCAAAACTTGATTTTGAATGTCCGCTTTGGGGCTGAGATCGTTGTTTTGCCGTGATTAGCTTTGATGCTTGTTATGGCAGACGTCCTTCCTCAAGTTTTGAATCTACTTTTCCTAATCAACCACGTCCTCATACGTTTAAGGCTTGACTTAAAGATCCAGCGCACCACTCGTTGAGAGATGCTACGAAAGACATTCCTGACTATTTTCACATCTGTATTTCTCTTAGCCGTACCTGCCGCCTCACAGGCGACGGAAGTTGATTTAGAGCTTGTTCTTCTAGTCGACGTCTCTCGATCCATGACCGAGCGAGAACTCGAGATTCAGAGACAGGGCTATGCCGCAGCCTTGCAGTCTGACGAGGTTTTCACGGCCGTTCAGTCGGGCCTTTTGCAAAGGATCGCTTTGACATACGTCGAGTGGGCCGGCACGCAAGAAGTGGTTGTTGACTGGCGACTTGTGGAAACGCGAGCTGATCTTGAAGGGTTTGCGCGCGTCCTTACCACGCGTTTCAATCCCGCACTGCGCAGAACTTCAATCTCTGAAGCGCTGATCTTTGGTGCCGCGATGATTGAAGAGAACGAATTCCAAGGCCTGCGCAAGGTGATCGACGTTTCAGGCGACGGGCCTAACAATCAGGGGCGCCCAGTACTCCGTGCCCGTGAAACCGTGCTATCAAAGTTGATCACCATAAACGGATTGCCGCTGATGACCCGGGAAGGTTTGGGCAACCAATGGCATCTCGACGACCTCGATGTTTACTACGAGAATTGCGTGACGGGCGGGCCAGGTTCTTTTGTCGTTCCGGTGCTTGACTGGCAGGATTTCGCAGAGGCTGTGCGCCGAAAACTGGTGCTGGAAATCGCGTCGATACCGGCGCTCGAATACGTCAGATCTGCGCAGTATACTTCGACCAATGCCTATGACTGCTTGATAGGTGAGAAAACTTGGGAACGGAACCGGCAAATCTGGAGCGAACCCTAGAGGTGGATGCCTTGGCACCGAATTACACGCGCTTTCTCTGAAATCTGCGCCTCGGAACAAAATAGACAGCAAATGTAATCTGGGTAAGAAGTCTGCTTCGGGGCAGCCGAGCAGCCACTCATGCGCGGTGCTGGGAGTGCCGCCCGCGCTCTTACGCGATGCGTATCGCAAGTGTGGGGCCGATACAGGCCTAACTCGCTCCTTTGGCCGTAACAGCCTGCCCGGGTTCACTCGACACGACGTCAAAACCTTGAACCGCGTGTTAGCCGGTTTGTGTAGCACCAACTTCGCGGGGGTTCGCTGACGCATAGTGACTGTGCGTTCTCGTTAGTGGCGAGCAGTTGCCCGACCTCCCATCTTTGGCCTGAAAGGAGACAACCGATGCTCTATACATATACCATTCGCCAAGACGACATGCCTCAAGAAATGCGGTTTCTCTTTGACCATTACCCCCGCGACAGTTGGGAAGCCCATCCAGGTTTCAAAGAAAAAACCAAGCATTGGCTCGGCGCGCATGAGATGTTCCGTCGTATTGCGGAACGTATTCGCCTGGATACAGAAGGGGTTTTGAGCAACCAGATGGGGTTGGCCGACTACGTGGGGCGGCTGTCTTACTATGGCGGCAACCTGGTTGGGAACCTGCAAGGTCATCACGGCTGGGAAGATCACAGCTATTTCCCTGAACTGTCGGCTGCGGACCCGCGTTTTGATGCGGGGCTTGAGTTGCTGGAGCAGGATCACACCGATCTGGATAAGGTGCTGAGTAACTTTACCCGGACGGCGAACCGCGTGATCAAGCTATCCGCACTTGATGAGGCGCAAGCTTACGATGAAGCTGGACAGCTCCATGCAACGAGCAACACGATTGAAGCGTTCCTGAAACGGCATCTCAGCGATGAAGAAGAATTGGCCGTGCCAATCATCTTGCATCACCGGCTCAGAGGATGATGCTGAAGTCATGACCGACACTTCTACCGAAGAAGACCAAACTGATATCAACAAGCGCCGCGCACGGGGTGAATTCGTGCGCGGTGTCAGCGGCTTTCGCCATGCCATTGGCGATCCAATGTTTCCAGCAGAACTTAATCGCTATCACCTGTTCGTAGCACTGAATTGCCCGTGGTGTCACAGGGTCACGCTGGCGCGCAATGTGCTGGGCCTTCAAAACAGCATCACGATGGACGTTGCATTTCCAAACCGCTCCAGCGACGACGATCCAGAAGCGCCAAACCTATGGGAGTTTGCACCTGATCGGATTGCATCGCTCACAGGTGAGACTTTGCCAGAATGCACGAGCGAGACCGGCACCGGCAAAGGACTGCGCCTTGCCAAAGAGATCTATCGTGCCGAAGGCTCTGAAGAACAATCTCTTCCAATCCTGTATGACAAGATACAAGGACGCATTGTTAACAACGAAAGCGCTGAAATTGTCCGAATGTTGGAAGCTGCGGCGGATTCTCTTGGCAGCACAATCCCGGCAGCTGAACGCGTTAGGCTTTACCCCGACGAAGTGCCGCGCCACCAAATTCACGACCTGAACGAACGGATATATACAGCGATTAACAATGGTGCCTACAAGGCCGGGTTCTCGTCTGATCAAACGATCTATGAAGCAGCTTTTGACGCCTATTTTGAGACACTCGAGTATTTGGAGGAGCATCTCTCAGATGGCAGGCCCTATTTGACAGGCAACCACTTTTCAGAAGTAGATCTTCGCCTGTTTCCAACTCTCTATCGTCACGATCCCGTCTACTATGTGCGAATGAAGCTTAATGGTGCGAGGATCCTGGATTACCCATACTTGTGGCGTTGGCTTTGCCGTGTATACGCGCTGCCCGGAATTGCGGAGGCAGGGTCTCTTGTACACTGTCGTCAGGGTTATTTCGGGCGCAGTTGGAATAGCGTTGTGCCCAACGGGCCATTCAAGCCAATGTCGTACCCTGAGGCCTATCACCACCCTGAACTCGCGGCGCTATAGGCCTCGTCAAGGTGTATTCGAAAGTCCCGATTCCATAACCAAACTTTGCTATTTTGGATTGCTGACGCGCATTTTCTCCGCACCAGGGAAACTGAAAAGTTCAGTTGCGAATGTCCGGTTTGGGCTGCGAGCGGCCAATCCGCACACCGCAGAGAACAACAACTTAGCCCTGAGCAGACTAGGATGCGACTGCTGCAACTGTGCTTTACACCCATTGGCAGGCCTTGCGGTACGATTGTCTTGGCGAAGTGGATCTCATGGCAAACACAGCTTCTTTGCTTTGCGCGACGATTTATTCTTAGTGACTTATTGGCCTCGTGTTAGTTTTTCATTGGGCGAACAATAGGCAGCTAGGAGCGTGGAATGCTAAAGACCCATCTTACCCGCCGCCGGATGCTTACCTTGCTCGTTGGCGCTTCGTCGTCTGCCATCGCTAGCGCAACCTCCGCTGACACGGCGTTCTCGTTGCAGGACCTTGGCGAGCAGCTTGAAGCTCTACCTGAGATTACCCTCTACACCGCTCGCCGCGTGATTACGATGGAGGGCAATGAGCAAAATATTGACGCAGTGGCTGTTGTTGGTGATCGCGTTTTGGCGGCCGGATCGCGCGACGAAATTGTCGACCGGATTGGCCGGCAACCCTTCCGCGTCGACGAGGCCTTTGCCGACAAGGTCGTCATCGCCGGGCTTATTGACCAGCACGTCCATCCTTTTCTTGCCGGTCTAACCCTGACGGCAGAGATCATTGCGATTGAGGACTGGAACCTTCCGACAGGTCTGACGCCGGCGGTACGGTCGGAGGAAGAGTACCGAGAGCGTCTGATTGCTGCCGAGGCCGCGATGGAAGATGCCGATACGCCGCTGCTCACCTGGGGCTACCATCACTTTTTTCACGGCGATGTTCGACGCCAACAATTGGATGAAGTCAGCACGACGCGCCCTATTATAATTGTGCACAGGTCCGCCCATGAGTTTATCTTCAATACGGCAGCTATGGATCTGCTCGGCATTGACGAGGCCTATGTTGACGCCCTTAAGGGTCTTGCCGCAGAGCAATCTAGTTTCGAAGAAGGCCATTTCTTTGAGGCTGGCATGTTTGCCATCTTGCCAAACGTCGCTCCCGTTCTGGCGACGCCAGAGCGCTTGATCGATGGATTGCGGCTGGCACGTGAGTACATGCACCGCGCAGGCGTAACGGTTGGGTGCGAGCCCGGGGGTGTTTTGTCGCGTCCGCTTCAGGACGCCACAAACTCAGTATTCTCAGGCTCGGATGTGCCGGTTCGTATGTACTTCATCGCCGACGGCAAGTCGCTGCACGAGTTGTACTTCGACGACGACAGGATGATCGAAGAAACCGAGAACCTGCTGGCCTGGGGAGAAGGCAAAACAGGCTTCCTGCCAAGGCAAGTCAAACTCTTTGCAGATGGGGCCATCTATAGCCTGCTTATGCAGGTGTCCGAGTCCTACGTGGGCGGCGACTTCCACGGTGAGTGGATCATGGAACCCGATGTTTTCAACTCAGCGTTCGACGCCTATTGGGAAGCCGGTTACCAAATTCACGTCCATCAAACAGGAGATCTGGCTGTAGACATGATTCTCGATGCGGTCGAGCGGAATATGCGCCGCATGCCGCGCGCGGATCATCGGACAACACTCGTGCATTTCGGCTATTCGCGCGAGGATCAGGCTGACCGGATCGCTGAGCTTGGCTGCATTGTCAGCGGCAATCCTTACTATGTGACCGCGCTGTCGGATCGCTATGGTGATATTGGCCTCGGACCCGAACGCGCCGACGACATCGTGCCGCTTGGTCCGATCAAGGCAAATGGCACCCCGATTTCATTCCATTCAGATGTCCCAATGGCACCCGGAGAACCGCTGTACCTCGTGTGGGCGGGCGTGAACAGAACAACCGTGTCGGGTCGCATTGCGGGTTCGGATCATCGTCTTTCCGTGGAGGACGCACTGCGTGCCGTCACCATCGATGCCGCGCAATCCATTCGGCTGGAGGGAGAGATCGGCTCCATTGCGCCAGGCAAATTGGCAAACTTCACGATCCTTGAGGAAGACCCGTTCGAAGTCGACCCTGACGCGATCAAGGACATCGGCATCTGGGGGACCGTGCTTGAAGGTGAGGTCTTCCCGGTGAAGGACGATTTCAGCCTCGACCGCGCATCTCTTTTCCCACCAAAGGAAGCAATTCAGCGCTTGCGCGCACCGCTCTACGCGCTGGCCGATGTCCCACGCGTTGCGCAACGCGGCGTTCAATCTGGTTGTTCTTGCTGTGCCTCACCGGCCAGCGGCGCCTGCACGCCTTCTGTCGCAGGCCAAGTCTCGACCGTTAGTTGCTGCGGAACGAATGCTGTCGGTTGGGCCGTCGTATCGGAATGGGCGACAAAAGCCTAGTTGCTCAAACTGGGCACTGAAATGAGTATGTCCGCTGAGTAGGCGAAGCCACATTTGCTGAGACTTGTTTTGAATGTCCGCTTCGGGCTGCGACCAGCCAATCATGCAAGCCGCAGTGGGTGGCCGCATCGAGCCCATACCTAACAAATGCCGCACAATGCACGAACGGGAGCGAAGCCCAGAAAGCCAACTTTGCAAAGTCTGATTCTAAAAGCACGTGGCATCAGCCTGACCAAAGTTCTATCACTCTCAAAGCTGGAGGTTAGCCAAGTACTCCGTGCAATTCGGTTGACCCGTAAGATCCAAGTTTCAGGCTATCAGGCCGATGTTTCTTTAGTTGCAACTATTTCGCTAATTCTATCGCAGACATCATCGATGGGTCTATTGCCGTCGACAGAAGAAACGATGCCCTTCTTCTGGTAAAACTCCAGTATCGGTGCTGTCTGATCGTGGTAGGTAGACAACCTTTCGCGAACAGTCACTTCGTTGTCGTCCGCTCTTCTTTTGAACCTAGTTGAGCCACACTTGTCACAAATGCCATCAACCTTAGGTCGTTTGAATTTAGTGTGATACCCCTCTCCGCAATCGGCACACGTATGACGACCAGTTATTCGTTCGACCAGAACGTCGTCTCCAACTCGAAGATCTATTACTCTTTCAATGCATTGATCTGATTGGGAAAGCAAATTTTCAAGAGCCTTGGCTTGATCTACAGTCCGTGGGTAGCCATCAAAAATCACACCACTTCCAACGTCAGGACAAGACAGCCGCTCCTGAAGAAGTGCGAGAACAACGTCGTCACTAACGAGGCGGCCTGCCTCCATAGTCGCCTTTGCAGTCATACCGAGAGGTGTTTTGGCTTCGACTGCGTCGCGAAGCAAGTCTCCAGTCGATAACTGGACATGGCCAAACTCGTTGGCTAAACGCCGTGCTTGTGTTCCTTTGCCGGATCCAGGAAGACCGAACACAACTAAAATCTTTGCTACGCGCTTTGAATAATTTTTAGGTTTGCCCATTGCTTTCACCTTCCCAAATTTCGGTGGTATCCGTGCATCAATCGCGACTGCCACGGCGGTTTTGAACTAACGGACAACGTGTACTGAGCATGGCGCATGCCGAACGACCCTGGCAGCCGTCGACCCAAGCAAATAGTCTTGCAAACCTGGTCTGTGGCTGGCGACAATGATGCAGTCCACATCATTAGAAGCCGCATAGTCTAGAATTGTACGTCCGGAATGCCCTTCGACGATGTTCAACGAAGCATTCTGAATCCCTTCGACCATCGGCTGCAACTTTTTTGAAATGGCCGTTTTGGCAGCTTCAAAATGGTCTTTTGGTAGAAGGTCCTCTGAATACTGGGGAAGATGTTCCACTACATGCAGAACTGTAATCTTACCATCACCTCTGCCGAGGGTTTGCGCGGCACTCAAAGCAGAATTTGCATCTCTGTCGGTGTCAAGTGAGACCGGCACTAATATGTTGCGGTACATAGGTTCTTCTCCATTTCTGAATTCGAATATCCCCGAACTAGACCGAGGACTTTCTAATATTGACCCGCGACGCCAAATTGCAGCGCCACGGGTCCGGGGAGAACGGCTAAGCTGGCATGAACAATTCTTTATATTGTTCACGAAGCTCTTTTTTCTGGACTTTCCCCATGGTGTTTCGGGGCAATTCTGGCAGAACAACCAATTTTTGAGGATGTTTGAACCGCGCCAAGGAACTGCCAATGTTCTTCTTGATTGTGTCCAGGTCTAGATCGTTTTTACCCTCTGCGACCAGCACCCCGACAACTGTTTCCCCAAAATCTGGATGCGGCACACCAATGACAGCGCTTTCCAAAACGCCAGTCTCCTCGTCCAGAAGCAATTCGATTTCCTTAGGATAGATGTTGTAGCCGCCAGAAATAATCAGGTCCTTGTTGCGACCAACAATGTGGAGATAGCCATCTTCATCAATCCTGCCCAGATCACCGGTGATAAAGAAACCGTTTTCACGCAACTCCTCGGCAGTCTTTTCGGGCATCTGCCAGTAACCTTTGAATACATTTGGCCCACGGACTTCTATCTCACCAATCTCGCCCTGCGGTAGAGTTGCGCCGCTATTGCTGTCGGTAACTTTGATTTCCACGCCGGGCAGAGGGAACCCGACCGTGCCAGCGCGGCGTTCCCCGTCATACGGGTTCGACGTATTCATATTAGTTTCGGTCATGCCGTAGCGTTCCAGAATCCTATGACCTGTTCGCTCTTCGAATTGAATGTGTGTTTCCGCAAGCAGCGGTGCACTCCCGGATACGAACAGACGCATATGCTGCGCTGCGTCGCGCGTGAATCGATCATCGTCTAGGAGTCTGGTGTAGAACGTCGGTACACCCATCATTGTTGTCGCCTGCGGCATCAGATCGAGCATGACATCAAGGTCGAACTTAGGAAGGAACAAGATCTTTCCACCTGCCAATAGTGAGATGTTCGTCGCTACAAAAAGCCCATGCGTGTGGAAAATGGGAAGCGCATGTAAAAGAGCATCTTCTGCCGTGAACCTCCATTCACTGGCCAAAGCCTGGCAGTTCGACAAAAGGTTGCCCTGCGTCAGCATGGCCCCTTTCGAGCGGCCTGTTGTGCCCGAGGTGTACAAAAAGGCGGCGAGATCGTCTTCGGAGCGGTCGACCGTTCTGAATCCGACTGGCATTGTCTCCGCCTGGATTGCAAAGCTACCGCTTCCATCGGCGTTCATCGTCTCAAGAATGGCACCGCAGGCGCTGGTCACAAGTTCGAGTGCTTGAGAGGCCTTGCCATCGCTAATCATTAGCCTCGCACCGCTGTTTTCCAGAAAATACGCCACTTCAGCAGCGGTATAAGCGGTATTCAAAGGCAAGAAGACAATTCCTGCCTGAACACATGCTGCGTACACCGCCAAGGCTTGTGGTGACTTTGCAATCTGCACAGCCAAGCGGTCTCCTGGTTGCAAACCAAGTTGGGTTAACAAGTTGGCATACTGAGACGCGAGTTGCAGAAAGTCGCTATGGGTCACGACCGAGCCGTCGGCCATCTGCAAAAAGGTGGTGTTCTTGCCTTGGTGCTGTCCAAAAAGGGTGTCGTAGAGAGAATTTGCCATCTTCAATCTCCTAGTCTCTTGGTGTCCCCGAAGCGCTCAGTGCTTTTACTGCGTCCGAGGCAACGACTGTCTTATCGCCCACGAAATGTTCGTGGTTCTGCGAAATCTGATTGAGGTCGTACAAGTAGTTGACCATTGTCCCGTTGGATTGCCGCAGCCCGTTTTCCGATACGTCTGCATCAGCATGTACGGCATGGACCAAGGCGCCATTTCCCAGGTGAAAGCGTGCAACTGGATCAAAGGGCATCCCGTCAGGTCGTTTTGCCTCCAACAGGTAGTGAGCTGCGAGAGCCTGATTGTCGGCGGACTTCAACGCTTCTAAATCTGAGCCTCCAAGCCAACGGTTGAGGCCCGGAATTGGCGAGAGGGTTACGAACGTTTTGAGCTCTGGAAGCTCCTTTGATAGATCCGACACAACTTGCTTGATCAACGAATTGCCAAAGGAAATGCCTGCGAGCCCAGCTTGACAATTGGATATCGAATAAAACACAGCGGTATCTGCATCTTCGGCTTCGATTTCCGTTCGCTCATCCGCGAGAAGGCGTTGTACCGAGTTCGGAATCCCTTTGGTCAAGGCGACTTCGACGAAGATCAAGGGTTCGTCAGCCATTGCCGGATGGAAAAAACCGAAGCACCGCCTGTCACTTGGTTTGAGGCGACGTCTCAGGTCATCCCAGCTGTCTATGGCATGTACTGCTTCATAGGCGATGATCTTCTCAAGGATGTCGGCAGGGCTTTCCCAATTGATTGGGCGAAGGACCAGGAAGCCGCGATTGAACCACGATGAAAACAAGTGCTTGAAATCTACATCCAGCGGTTCGAGGTCCGGACGTTCTTTCATCATACCCAAAAGGTCTTTGCGCATCGCTACGAGTTGGCCAGTAGCTCCAGGAACTTGATTCAATCTACGTGCTAGTTCTTGGCGCCTGGGTTCGCAGGCTGCGGCAAAGGCTCGATACGAGCCTTTGCCTGGTTTTTCGCTATACGCTTTGAGAGAGCTGATGACGGCATCAGGATCGATTTCTAGCTCGTGCATCATGAACTCGAAGAAGGCAGTTTTCTCTCCTAAGCTCATACTTCCATAGCGGTCCAGGAGATTGCGTGCCAAGGTGACGCCTGACACCTCTCCATGGCTGCTCAGAAGTGCTTCGCAGAGATCGGACGTGGTTCGTTTGTCGACCTCATCCGATCTGACCTTCCGATAGCGACGGTCAAAAACGGTCGAAATCAGATCACCAAAGTAGCTCATACCGCCTCTCCCATGATCGCGTCAGGCAACCAGGTTGCCAAACCGGGGAAGAAGCAAAGCAGGATGATCGCGATGACCATGCAGGCCACGAAAGGCAGCGACCCCTTGAGAATGGTCTTGAGCGAAATGTCCGGCGCGATGCCGTTGATCACATACAGGTTGAGACCAACTGGCGGCGAGATCAGTCCGATTTCCATGTTGATTGTCAGCACAACAGCAAACCAGATTGGATCAAAACCAGCGGTCGTAATGATCGGAAGCAAGATGGGTGCAGCCATCAGGATCACAGCCACAGGCGGAAGGAAAAAACCCGCTACCAACAGGAACAACATAACAAATGTCATGAGCACCCAACGGTTCACGTCCAGCGTGCCGATCCATTCGGCAATGGCTTGAGTGATGAACAGGCTGGACAGCATGTATGAGAAGACACCAGCTGCCGCGATGATGAACATGATCATCACGCTTTCTTTGGTGCTATCCCGAAGCACGACCCAGAGATCGCCTGGGTTCCACAGTTTGTAGATAACCATTGCGATCAGAAGGCAAAGCAATGCTCCCACAGCGGCCGTTTCTGACGGTGTCGCGATGCCGCCATACATGGCGTAAAGCACACCAACGATGATAGCGAGGAATGGCAGAACCCGAGGCAGGATTTCGAACTTTTCTTTCCAAGTGTAGTTGCCGGCGTTCAACAGTGCTTTGTCACCAGAGCGCCAGGTCGAATAGAGCGACCAGAGCATAAACAACAGCACCAGCATCAGGCCTGGGATCACACCTGCAAGGAACAGGCGGCCAATCGAGGTCTCGGTCGCGATACCGTAAACGATCATTGTTACAGATGGCGGTATTAGGATGCCGAGTGTTCCGCCTGCGGCAATAGACCCAGCGGCAACACCGTCAGGGTAGCCTCGCTTGCGCATTTCCGGGATGCCCATCTTGCCAATTGCGGCGCAAGTTGCCGGACTGGAACCCGACATCGCGGCGAACAAGGCGCAAGCGCCGAGGTTGGAGACAACCAGTCCTCCGGGAACTTTTGTCAGCCAGCGTTCCAAGGCTTCATAGAGGTCGGCACCCGCGCGGGTGGACGCAATGGAAGACCCCATGATGATGAACATCGGAATAGAAAGTAGTGCGAAGTTATCCAGCTTGCCGAATAGTATCTCCGGTATCAGCTCCAACGAGCGTAAGCCGTCGAAAATCAACAGGAAACCTGTTGATACGATCATCAACCCTACGGCAACAGAAACTCCAGAAAATAGAACGATAATTGTGGCGATGGCGACTATGGCGCCTAACAAAATCGGGTCCATTACACGTCCTCCAAGCCAAACGGCGCATCGATTTTAAGAATGACAGCAACGAGATCGGCGATCAGTTGAAGCAGAAAGAGACCAAATCCGATTGGGATCGAGAGGTACGGGATCCACAAACGCACACCCCAGACCGTGTCAGACTTCCAGTTCCGCTCGTACGCCAGGTGCCAATGCTCGTAGCCGTAGAAGAGCAAGACTGCGACCATCGCTATCGAAAGCGAAAGCGTCAGGAGGCACATGTAGTAACGTGCCGTCTTTGAAAGTGAGAGAGGGATTAGGTCGACGTTGACGTGACCGCGAAGTCTTTGAACATAGGGCAGTCCAATTAGAGTTGCCCCAATCGCAAGATAGATAACGGCTTCGGTTTGCCAAACAGTCGACTGGTTCAGAACAAACCTAACAAAAATCATCTGGCAGGTGATGGCGACAGCAGCAACGATCATGGCCGCAGAACACCATCCGGCGAGGGTTGAGAGGGCTGCAACTGCGCGTAAGAAGGGATTGTTTCCCGTGCGCGAAGCAACAGCTGAGCTTTGGCCAGCCATGACAGCTTTCCTTCCTGGAAAAGTCGAAGAATTGTAGAGTTAGCGGCAGCCATTCTTGGCTGCCGCAGTGCAGCGGTTCACTCGACCGCGAGCGCTTTGTCCAGCAGGTCCTGACCATCAGGCACTTCTTCAACAAAGGCCTTGTAGGACGTTTCCTGGGCGAGTGCGCGCCATGCTTCGAAATCTTCAGGCGTCATTTCGGCAATCTCAACGCCAGCTTTTTCGAAGACTTCCACCGAAGCAGCATCTTGCTTCTTGGCTTCTTCCCGGTAGAAGGCTTCGGCCTTTTCAGCTGCGGCCCGAAGTGCGGCCTGTTGATCTTCCGTCAGCCCTTCAAAAGTTGTCTTGTTCATCAACAGCGGCTGGTACATGAACCACAGCGCGACATCTTCGGTCGCGGGCGTATAACAGGCTGCCTGCTCGTAAATTCGGTATGATACGAAAGACGAAGACGACGTGTTTGCCGCGTTCAGAATGCCTGTTTGCATTGCATTGTAGATTTCAGATGACGCCATTGACGTGATCGATGCGTTTGCGCCGGCCAACATTTGCTCGAAGGCTTTGCCTGCCGCGCGGGTTTGCAATCCGTCGACATCTTCTGGCTTCGTGATACAGCCATCCTTGCCGACAAATCCACCTGCAAGATACCCATGCACAAGGACCATGACGTCGTCATCCGCCATTTTTTCTTCCAGCGCCTCCATATACGGAGAGTTGCTGAGACGGGCGGCATGGTCGTGGTTTTTTACCAATCCCGGCATGAGCGTGAGGTTGAACGCAGGCTGTTGACCGCCCGCATAACTGAGAGGCAGGACCGTCATATCAAGTTGGCCGCGACTCAGTGGACGGTATTGCTCGCGGGGTTTGAACAGCGATTTCGAGCCAAAGATCTTTATCTCAAGATCGACATCTGCCGCCGCCACTTCATCGGCGACGATCTGTGCGACCTGGTGACGGATGTCTTTGTTTGACCATTGGTGTGAGAGGCGTAGCTCGGTTGCATGTACTGCACCGGCTGTTCCCATTGCGGCGATCAAAGCGGCAGTTGTCAAAAACTTAGATTTCATAGGTTCTCCTCCCTTTGGAAATCCACCACGAAACGAGTCGGGCTGATAACACATGCTTGTATATCTCGCATCCAAAGTCAATGTTATTGTATACAAGAATATCTGTATTGCGTCCGAATGCATTTCTATAGTATGCTTTTGGTATGGAGTTAAAACGCGCTGATCAAATCGCCGAAACGTTGGAAGAAGCTGTATTTAAAGGCGAATATGAGGACGGTCACCGGCTGGATGAAATCAAGCTGGCTGATCAATTTAGTGTTTCGCGCACTCCGATAAGAGAAGCGCTCCAAAAGTTGGTCCTATCCGGAATGGCGGAACAAATACCCCGAAGAGGTGTGTTCGTTCGGCAGCCCGGACCTGTCGAATTACTCGAAATGTTCGAAACGATGGCGGAATTAGAAGCCGCGTGCGGGAGGTTCGCAGCTGTTCGAATGTCTGATGAAGGGTTGTCTCGCCTTGTTCAAGCCAACCAACGATGCAATGGGGCCGTCGAGCGGGATGATGCGGCGGGCTACTACCTGGAAAACGAAGCATTCCATCAAGAAATCTACCGCGGTGCGACAAACTCCTATTTGGAAAGAGAAGCCCTTCGCCTTCAAAACAGATTAAAACCCTATCGGCGCGTCCAACTTCGCTTTAGAGGACGGATGGCGCAATCACTTTCAGAGCACGAGGCAATAATAACCGCGTTGAAGGCCGGTGATGCAGAACTTGCGGCCGCAACCCTCAGAAGCCACGTCACTGTACAGGGTGAGAAGTTCCAGCAGCTAATGGCGGGCCTCAAGCAGTAAGAACGATCAGGCCGCGTTTGGCGTCATTGCAGCACTATGCGCGCGAAGGAGTGGCGAAAGCCTTATTTGCGTTTCAGAAGCTGAAAAGCACCGTGATGAATGTCCGCTAAGGGCTGATAGTGTTTAAAAAGTCAGAATTTCCTGGCTCTCAGTTTTCCGCGAAAATTCAGAACATGAGAAAAGTCGTGTCGGTTTGCGCTCAACAGGTCATGAGCGCCACGTACAGCGCCGCACTGATGATTTGGCCGACCCCATGGCTGAAATCTCGTGGCGTCGTTCCATGGCCTGCTTTTCCACTGACTTTCGCCAAAAACTGACTTTTTCAACACTATCGGCTGCGACCAGCCAATCATGCAAGCCGCAGAGAATGGCCGCATCGAGCCCAAAATACAAATGCTTCAACGTGCTTTAAGGTCAGCGATGCGCAGAAAGCTGACTTTGCAAACTTTGACGGGCGGCCCAGAGCCAACTTGAAGCGCCTGGGCACATATCCGCAGTCGCAGCCTGTTTCCAAGACGTTCGCTGCAACGCGAAAAATTTGCCCAAACGCTGGATTGGAGAACGGGTATGTGGCTCGCCTGCTAGCTATCGACCTTACATTAGATAGGACCGCGCGGGATCATCAGCTTACAAAATTGTAAACTTCGCCGCATCTTCCAGCAAAGCGGGACTCCCATGTTGATCTCATCGGAAGGCAATAAAGCATTCAAACAACAAAACGATGGAGAAAAACATGGACAAGAAAAACGCAGCACTCACCGCACTGGCAGGTCTGGCTCTTACAGGAGCGGTCGTCGGTTCGGTTTCGGCGCAAAGCACCGCAGAGGCGACGGGGCTCACTATGCAGCAGGCCATTGAAATCGCGCTTCAGGAAGTGTCCGGTGAGGTCCAGGAAGCGGAACTCGAAAACGAAGACGGGATGAAGATCTATGAGGTCGAAATCCTGGATGCTAGCGGTCAAGAGTTCGAAGTCGAGATTGCTGCCGACACCGGTGCAGTAATTGAGGTTGAGGCTGAAGATGAAGACGACGATGACGAAAACGATGAAGATGAGACATAGGTCGCGGCCAAGCTGCGAATGATTGGCCAATTTGGAGGTCGCTCACTAGAGTGGCCTCTGAATGCGTGACGGTAAGGGTTCACATGCGAATTTTGTTTCTGGAAGATGACAGCCAACTTGGGTCTTGGGTCACCAACGGCCTGCGCGAAGAAGGTCACGTCATCGACCATTTCGAGGATGGCAAAGACGCTTTGATGGCGGCTATGGCTCAGGAGTACGATCTTCTAATTCTGGACCGCATGGTCCCGGGTCTCGATGGGTTAGCGGTTCTGAAATCCTTACGTGCGTCGAAGAATACAACCCCCGCGCTTTTTCTAACGGCTTTGGGTGAGGTCGACGCCCGCGTCGAAGGCTTTGATGCTGGCGGCGACGACTATCTTACGAAACCTTTCGCCTTTGCCGAACTCTCTGCCCGCGTAGGCGCTTTGGGCCGCCGCCGCGAAGGCATGGAGGCGAGACAGCCGGAAGCCACGGTCTTGCGCCATGGGGATCTAAGCCTCGATCTTCTGGCGCGAACCTGCAAACGCCAGGAACAACAGATTGAGCTATTGGCGAAGGAGTTTAAACTTCTGGAATACTTGATGCGAAGACCGGGACGATTGGTGACACGTACGATGTTGCTGGAACAGGTCTGGGATATGAGTTTTGACCCGACCACAAGTGTCGTAGAGACCCATATCAGCCGGTTGCGCACCAAAATCGACAAGCCGTTTGATACACCGCTGATCCGAACCCGTCGTGGGGAAGGCTATGTCTTTGGCCGGTAATCTGACCTGGCTTCGCCGCTCCTCGACCTTGCGGCTGGCGCTGATATTGTCAGCCATCTTCGCGCTTTGCATGGCTACCGCGGCCTACATCACGATTACGGTTGGCTCAGATGTGTTCGAACGCCGTATCGATACGACGCTGGATGCACTGGCAAAGGCCTCGACCCTTGAGGGTGCGCGCGGGGACCGGTTTGGCGTCATCTTGCGTCACCCAGATGATCTCGAAGACCTGCCAATTGCTTTTCAGCGTGTGGTTGCGCGCGGCGGGGGGACGGTGGAGCTGACCGATGATTTTCGGGAATCCGAAGCTTGGCGCGTTCTTGTAGATACTGACAGTCAAGGGGCGCCGGTCATGGCGGCTGTTCCGCTTGATGACGCGGAGGATGCGTTTGAACTCTTAGGCGGTGTTCTCTGGACCACTATGTTGACAATGATTGTTCTGACATTGGTGGTTGGGTTTGCCACCGGTATCGTCGCCCAGCGACGTCTCAAGCGGATCAACAGCACGCTTTCAGCGTTGGCCTCTGGCGACCTCAGTGCGCGAACGGAGATCACGCGGAACAAGGATGACCTCGACGACATGGCACGTCAGGTGGATTTGACTGCCGCCGAGTTGGAGCGGCTGGTCGCACAGACCCGCCATCTCAGCGCGAATTTGGCGCATGATTTGCGCACCCCGCTGGCCCGCCTGCGGTCTCGACTTGAAAGCTTGCCTGAGGGAGAGGAACGCGGTGCAGCCCTGGAAGAGGCAGAGCGTTTGTACGGCGTTTTCGATACGATCATGCGGGTCGCTCGGATTGAGGCCGCCCACGGCACAGATGGTTTCGAAAGGGTTGATCTGGCAAACTTGATGACCGACCTGTCTTTGACCTTTGGCCCAGTGATTGAGGATGCAGGCAAAGTGCTGCAAGTTGATGCGAGCGACGCTGAAGCGGTTTTCGCTGATCGTCAGATGCTTGTTCAGGCAGTTGCAAACCTCATACAGAACGCAACGCGCTATGGCGGGGGCAAGATCAGTCTGGCAGCACGGGGTCGCGCCATCAGTGTCGCCGACAACGGCCCCGGTGTGGCATCAGAGAAATACGCCGAGATCATCAAACCCATGGTTCGTCTTGACGCAACACGGCAAAGCGAGGGTACGGGTTTAGGTCTAGCCCTCGTCCGTGCGGTTGCAGATCGCCATGGTGCAGAACTTATCTTATCGCAAACCGATCCTCACGGGCTGACGGTGACGCTGAAGTTTGCAAATTTGTAAGTTTTGACCCAAGCGCGCGTAAAGCCCGAACCAAATATCAGTTTCATCAACACAACAAATGAAACTGGTGAATAAGACATGAAAACGTATCTGAACAAAGTGACCTCTGCTGCTGCTGGTGTCGGCCTCTTTCTTGTGGCCTGTGTGGTGGCGAGCCTTGGACTGCCTTTATGGTCTTTTTAGTGATGTTTGCGCTGGCCATTGTCGGCCTAGGCATCTTGACTACGCCGCTTCTGGCGTTGCTTCGGTCTTCGGAGCGTAAGGAAGTCGAGATGGTTGCCGCGTAAATGCGGGGTCTGCATAGAAACCCTTCGCTACTTCGAACGCGAAGGTATCGTACCAAGACCCATACCAGCTCTGAACAATTTGTCGCCTTTATTCAGCAAGCGATGTGGGAATGCTTCGATTTTTTGAAGAAATACCGCAACCTGGTGTTTCCTCTATCCGACGCTAAGCCGCTTTTGGAGCGGTCAGAAGGAAGTGTTGAAGACCGCTGATCAGTGAAAAATCTGGCCGAGACACACATTGCCAGCGTTAGAAGCAAGATTGATGAGCTCAGTCGCCTGGAGCACGCCTTGAATGAGCTTATGACCAATTGTGACAGCGGAAACGTTCAATACCCGATGCTGCAAAGACTGAGAACGAAGGATGATATCTGACTCTGGCCACTGGGCGGATGCTGAGGATCTGAGAATTATCCAGATCACGTCAGACCAAGGTCTGTGGTGCGGTAAGAGATTGTAGTTCATAGTCGAATTCAAGATGAGAGAGAAAGTAACTGATCTGACGATTGGCAATTTGTCGTTGTCGCGAGTCTTTTTTGCGGCCTGCATTTTAGTGATGGGTACTGCTACCGCAATCGTCGGGGTGTGGGTGTCTAATCGAATCCAGAACGCAGTCGTGCAAAACTCCGCCAACTCCGCGGCGCTGTATATGGAAAGCGTGGTTTCCCCGCTCAGCCAGGAATTGGCACATGGCGACCATCTTTCTGAGCAGGCGAGCCTGGCGCTGGACGAGATTTTCATGACCCAGCCAATGCGTGACCGCATTGTCTCCTACAAATTCTGGAAGCAAGGCGGTGTGATTGCGCATGCCTCGGATACAGACATCATTGGAAACCGTTTCAATCCAACGGATGACTTAAAGCGAGCGTGGAACGGTGATATCTCCGGATCCTTCGAAGAGCTTGATCACGCCGAGAGCGCCGCCGAGGCGGCATTGGGGATACCACTACTTGAAGTTTACAGCCCCATCCGCGAACTTTGGTCCGGCGAAATCATCGCAGTTGCGGAGTTCTACGAAAGAGCTGATCAGCTTGAGTTGGACTTAGCCAAGGCTAGGCGAACAAGTTGGTTGGTCGTCGGTTCCGCATTTCTGGCAAGTACTATTGTACTGTATTCCATCGTCGCTATTGGCGACAAAACTATTCGACGACAGGGGTCTCTTCTTGAACAACGCCTGACCGAAAGTGAGAGGATGGCTGAGCAGAATGCCCTGCTGCGGTCGCGTGTGGTCGAGGCGTCAGAAAGATATGCCACGCAAACAGATCGGTTCCTCAAAAAACTCGGTGCCGAGCTACATGATGGTCCTGCGCAATACTTGTCGCTCGCCGCCCTTAGACTGGAGGCGGCGTTTTCCAAAGAGTCCGAAAGGCCTAAAGAGGCAGAGGAAATTCAGCAGTCTTTGCAAAAATCTCTTGCTGAGATTCGTGCAATATCGCGAGGGCTGTCCGCGCCAGATATCGACAGCCTGTCATTCGTCGATGTTGTAAAGAGAGCCGTAGAGGATCATGCCGAACACAGCCCGTTGCGACCAGATATTTCATTCCAAGGTAGCCAGGCCCCAGAGTTGTCATTGTCCGACAAGCTGTGCGTTTTTCGGTTCCTTCAGGAGACGCTTTCTAATGCCGCGAGATATGCTCCAGCTTCCAAGTGCACTGTTATCTCTGAGGCGCAGAGCGACTGCATAGTTGTGAAGGTCACAGACGACGGACCTGGATTTGACAAGTCAGAAGAAACCGCGTTGCGAGACGATGGTGGCCAGGGGTTAATGGGCTTGCGAGATCGGGTCGAGAGTATTGGTGGGCGGTTCGAAGTCGCATCGAGACCGGGCGAAGGCACCACCATTGCTATGACACTATTTCCCAGAAAGTTAGGCACATCATGACTACGTCTGTCGTAATAGCTGATGATCACCCGATATTCAGGGATGGTTTGCAACGAACGTTGGATGAAGCTGATGGTTTTGAAGTTTTGGCCGCTGGGTCCAACGCTGAAGAGGCGGTGTCGCTGGTGGGCACGCATCAGCCGGACATAGCTATTCTTGACCTCTCTATGCCCGGTGGCGGGATAAGCGCGACACGTAAAATTGCTGCAATGGAAAATCCACCCGTCATTGCAATTTTGACGGTCTCAGAGAACAGCAGCGATGTCGCGGACGCATTGGAGGCGGGCGCGATTGGGTACATTGTGAAGGGAGTAACCGCGAGCGAACTAACCGCTTCCTTACACAGCATTGCCGCAGGTGAAGGGTTCGTTTCTCCGGGCTTGGCCTCGCGAGTATTGCTTCAAATCAACGCCGACACCGGCATGTCTGTTAACAGCAGCATTCTCGATGACCTAACGCATCGTGAGGAAGAGATACTGAGACGTGTGGCCAAAGGACTGAGTAATCGTGAAATCGCCGACGAGTTAGACCTTCAGGAAAAGACCGTGAAACACTACATGACGGCAATCCTGTCCAAGCTTCATGCGCGAAATCGGGTAGAGGCCGCGCTTATTGCACATGATGTTTGGAACAAGGGAGACTAACAGCGGTCTCATTAACGACGATGGCGGCCCCTCTCAATGAGAAGCCGCCAACGATTATCGACTAGTTGCTGTTCAGTTGGAAATCGACTGTAACCGCCGGCGATCAGAGGCCGTTACGTTTCTTTCAACAACAGTCCGGTTGTAAGGGTCTTTCAACTCGTAGCGCCCAAACTCGATCTCCTCTTTCCAACCATTGGCATAGTTCACTTCGATATTATTGCCCTGGCGTTCGATTTTCGTGGGTCGATTTCCAGCAGTGCCGCCTTGCCCAGAAGAGTGTACACTGTCGATTGAGATACCATTCGACAAAGACCGAAGCCTTGAAACATCAGCACCAGTCGCGGGGCGCTCCTCAACAGTTCGGTTTTGAGCATTCTTTCTCTCATACCGCCCGTTTTCGATCTCCTCCTTGGTTCCGTCGGCGTAACGCACTTCGATGCCGTTAGCGTTTGTTTCGACCTTTGTTATCCCAGCCGAACCCGACGGTTTACCCCCGCCTTGAGACCGATCCTTCTTTCCGCTGCCTTTGTTCGAGCGTTTGGAGTCATCATCATCGTCATCGTCATCGTCGTCATCATCGTCGCGACCACCCTTTCCTGATCCCGAATTGTCGTCCCGGTCATCATCTCTGTCGTCGTCGCGATCATCGTCTCTTTCGTCATCACGATCATCGTCCCGGTCACCACCACGGCCGCCATTACCCGACCCCGAGTTGTCGTCCCGGTCATCATCTCTGTCGTCGTCACGATCATCGTCACGACCATCCCCGTCTTTCCCCTTGCCGCTCTTAGCAGAGGCATATGACGGTTCAAAATGTAGGCGACCATCGGCATCAAACACTGGCACATAGGGCGTCGCCGCAATCAACGAAGCCAATGCCGCGGTACTAAGAAGTTGCCCCAGCTTTCTTTGGATTTTCATTTTCGCCTCCAATTCTGATCGCCACGCTTCGTGACGTTGGAGACAGGTTACTTCTGGTCCGGTTTTCCCACATCGGGCTTAGGTCTGACGAATTTTAAGCCGAACGTCTTAGTCAGATCAGTCAAAGGAATAGTGTTTTTGCTGAGCCATGTGACCAGTTTAGTGGGAACTGACCCCGTCACCCTTCAACTCGTCATCGGGTTCGAGGTGAATGACAAAGACGGAACCCGGATACAAACGATCCAATTCTTCCTCGATGCTATTGCATATATCATGCGCCGCGCTGACTGGCATTGTGCCGTCCACAACAAGGTGAAACTCTACGAAGATGACATTTGCGGACCTGCGCCCTTTGAGGTCGTGGTATTCTAAGGCTGCGCCGAGGTTTGCTTCGATTGCTTTAGAAACGGTCTGCAAGTCATGCTCCGACAGTGTCACATCCATCAGACCATCGACTGAAGCCCGAATAACTTTCCATCCCTCCCACAAGATGTTCAGCGCAACAAGAATTGCCAGGATCGGGTCGAGGATCAACCAGCCGGTGACAAGCGCCAGTATCAGACCTGCTATGACACCAACTGAGGTCATGACATCTGTGAAAATGTGCCGGGAGCTCGCCTCCAATGCAGGCGAACCCTCGCGCCTGCCAATTTTGAGCAATAGGTAAGCCCATGCGCCATTCACACCCGTTGCAATGACATTCACGACGATTCCAAGAAGCGGCGCATCCTCAAGATGCGGGTTTGGAAGTGCCAGTACAGCTTCTCTGATGATCAAGAATGCTGCCAGCACAATGAGTGCGCCCTCGACGACGGCAGAAAGATACTCAGCTTTTTTGTGACCGAAGGGGTGGTTTTTATCAGGGGGCTTGTTTGCAACCCGAACTGCGAGATACGCCAGCAGCGCCGCAACGACATTCACAGTTGATTCCATTGCGTCTGACAACAAAGCCACCGAGCCGGTTAGCCACCAGGCCAACAGTTTTAGTGCCAATACCGCCATGGATATCGGAATGGACCAAAGAGCGATTTTTTGTGTCATTCCGTCACGACCCTCAGTCACTCGTTACAAATGATCCTGGGAACAGGTGAGCAACCGTACTTAACACGTAAGACCGGAGTAGGGTAGTAATGATTAGGGCCAGAGGGTCGGTCATGCACAACCGGCTGTAGTGAATCGCACCAGCACCATAGTGTCATACATCCGGACCCGATGGTTACATACGACTAGCATCAGTGATTACACAGCACGAAGGGAGAAACACATGCCGAAGTTCACCAAAAGAACACCTGTTTATGGGGTTGCTGCACTCGTAATCTGCTGTTTCGCAACGGCGGCACAGGCGCAATCGGCAAGCGAGGAGATGTCGTTTTTCATCACTAGTGTGGGCAAGGGGGACGGTGCCAATCTAGGCGGCCTCGAAGGCGCCGATGCCCATTGTAATGCACTCGCTTCCGCGGCCGGTTCTTCCAAAACATTTGCGGCCTATCTGAGCACTTCAATGTCCATTGATCGCAGCACCGACCCGATGACGATCACCAATGGCATTTCTGCACGCGACCGGATCGGATCGGGCCCCTGGCACAATGCCAATGGAGAGCTCATCGCCAACAATGTTGAAGAACTGCACCGCGACAGCGTGAACATTAGTCTACAGACAGCGCTCGACGAAAACGGTAACCCCGTCAATGGGCGTGGTAGCCAGCCGAACAAACATGACATTCTGACCGGCTCCGATTCCGCAGGTTACTTCTCTACGGCAGGCGGTGACACAACATGCAGTAACTGGACTTCGAACAGCGAGGATGGATCTGCGATTGTCGGGCATCATGACCGTATCGGTCTCAACGATGCCCGAAACATGGTGTCCTGGAACTCATCGCACGGCTCGCGCGGTTGCGGAGAGGAACATCTGCCACGTTCAGGCGGGGCAGGTCTGTTTTATTGCTTCGCAACGGACTAATCGGGCAGCATTGGTACGCGTGACGCCCGCATTGAACCTGACATTACCAAGTCAGTCTGGGGGATCGCGTTTTGGAAGCGGTTTTTGGGCGGAAATAGTCTAAATGCCGCTTCGTTGCGAGTTTACTAAATTGCAATGCTTGGGTGAGAAGGTTCAGTTTGGGCTGCTTCAAGTCACTTATGTGCAAGTCAGCGAAAGGCGCATCCGAGGAGGATACTGGACATTGCAATGTTTGGCCGGTTCCCGAAAGTCGACATTGCCGTGGGCGACACTGAACCCAAAGGTGTTCATGTTGCATTGTGAATTAGCGGCAGCGACAAATCAGAGTGCAGTCGTCAACGTTGTGAGGAGCGCATCGAATTGACCCTGCGACGTGCTGATGTCAAGCGGCGAACGTAGCCATACTGCGATCTTGGAAACTGTTATGTTTATTGGCCGCTTTGATTGCATAGTCAGGCGATGGTCACTGTCCCGAATTGGTTTTCGCGATGCTGCAAAGCAGACCGACATGTTTGTCCAACCACTCTTCGTCCAGTGCCTCGTGACGAATGAGCTTGCGGAAATAAGGTGCCGCGACTGCTAGTTCTATGAGTTGGTCGACCGGAACGTCGGCGGTGATCTCATCGCGGTCTATTGCGGCTGTAAATACTGCTTCAACACTCGCGAACCTGTCTTTCATGAATTCTGTTATCACTAACCTTGCTTCTTCGTCGGTGGACGCAGCAGCGACCACCTGGGGCGCGATTTGGCCCCACGGTGTGTCATTCAAGGCTCCCATCAGTACACCGAGTAACCAGCGCAGGTCAGATCGTAGCGGGCCATCGGTTTTGGGCGGTATGTTTGGCGGTGTTGCGATGCGCCGGAATGCTGCATCACGCAGACTGCGCGCATCTGGCCAGTGCCTGTAAAGTGTACTGCGCGAAATGCCCGTTGCCTTTGAAACTGCGCCATGAGTTACGTGCAGCACGCCTTCATCCATCAGTATCTTTTGCGCAGCATCAAGCGCAGTCTGTCGTGTGGCGATCAGCCTGGGATCTTCTTTCAATCACTCCTCCTATAGAACATTTTGTTGCATAGTAGAACATTTTGTCCTAAAAGTATGATCGGCCAAAACCTAAATCCCAAAACTCAATTCCACAAACACGTCTTGTCAAAATGGGAGCGTATCAATGTTCAAAGTGGCAGCAACCCCGCTGGCGGTACTCTTATCGATGGGTGCGACAACCGCATTGTCCGAGAGCGGCACTTACGAGCTGGATCCTGGACACAGCCAGGTATTGTTCAGCTACGACCACATCGGGTTCTCAGAAACATTTGGAATGTTCTCAGGTTTTAGCGGCGAGATAGAGTTCAACGAAGATGATCCGTCTGCGTCGTCTGTCACAGTGTCTATGCCTATAAAATCCATGATCACGGGCTGGGATGCCCGTTTGCAACACTTCATGTCCGATGACTTTTTCAGCGCGAGTGACGGTGACGTGGTCACATTCGCCTCAACCAGCATTGAAGTGACCGGGGACAATAGCGCGAATATTTCCGGCGACCTGACCATGAATGGCGTCACCAAACCTGTTGTTTTGGAAACAACGCTTAACAAGTCAGCGCCATACCCTTTTGGCGAAAAGGAGGGCACACCGACCTTGGGGCTGGCAGCAACGGCGACTATCGTGCGGTCTGAATTCGGACTTGGGGCCTTTGCACCTGCGGTGAGCGACGAGATAGAGCTCTTGATCAATATTGAAGCGTTAAAAGCTGAATGATGCGTGCAGGGGCACCGATACGGCGCTGAGCACTCAATCTTTAATTTTGGCGGTTGGTCAACACGATGAATGTACACCTGAGAACATTGGCGGTTGCTGTGACGGTAGTGACATTGATGTGCTCGATGGCGTCCGCGCAAGAGCGCTCCTTGCCGGAGCGCATCTCGCCCCGTCCCGAAACGACAAGCGGCGTGCCGCACACTCAGATTGGTGTCGAAATTAAGGCCGATTTGGCCCAGCTATTGCTGGAGCGAGTTGCACAATTCCCGGGGGTCACACTTGGCCCCACACGCATATCATTACCTGGCGCGATTGGCTTTCAGCTTGATCCCGATATGTTGTTATCCCAACCGAACTCTATCGTCGGTGGGTTTGAGTTTGCGCACATGCATCCTGATGGCAGCTTGCACGCCTCGCTCGACCCAGAAATGGCGCGAAGGGCAATTGAGGCTGGCTGGGCCGTCGCACACCCTTGGGCCAAGCAACGTCCTGGGTGGAGCGGCTTTGTCATGATCTATACTCCAACCACACCCGAAGAGCTGGATGTCGTCATCGATCTGGTTGAAAGCTCGTACACCTTCATCACCGGCATCACTCTGGGCTAAACGCCCACCTGCTGACCTTTCCGTTGCTGACAAATAAGCAGGTCAGTCAAAATTCAGTTTTACCGGAATTTCAGGTGATTCATGTAAAACCGCATTAGACGGGCCGGATCCAGAGATGTGGCGCAACTTCAATGGATGCAACTAGGATCGTTTGCTTCGACACATCCTCGTAACTTGTCAAAACTGCATACCCCCAGTAGATATTTGGTATGTTTCGCTTGATCCTGTCGATACTTCTTGTTGTTGCATTCTCTGGCGCATCCGCAGCGTCCGTGAAGCATGGCTTGACCCATGGATCGGATCATTCTTGTCATCATGCTCAAATGGCGGACGACGATCCGTTGGCTAATGCCGAGAAAGCTGTTGCGGATTGTTGCGACACCACTAGCGGCATGGGTTCAACACCCTGTTTTGGTGATCTTGTCGCCACGGCGGGGATTTCGCCGATTTCTCCATTGGTGATCTCAGTGGGTGGTGTGACGTACGCTGGAGCCGATTTTTCGAGCCTCGCACTGGGCGTCCCCACCGGTCCTCCGAAAGCTTGAACGACAACGGGCGCTCGCCCGCAATCCGTTCAAATTTCACGTCAAAGGACCGACAGACATGATCACACGTCGTCACTTCACCACACTATCTGCAACTGCTCTCATTACGAGTGTTCTTCCCGTCCGTGCAGGCGCCCCAATGCACGTACTCAGCTCACCAGGTTGCGGATGTTGCCACGCATGGGCCGAATTGGCTCGCGCGCGTGGCTACGCCGTCACCGTTGAGGAACTGACGGACGCCGAGGCACAGAAGTCAGCGCGGGGTATCCCGCTGAACCTCGCATCCTGTCACACCATTGAAGCCGATGGTTATGTCTTTGAAGGCCATGTGCCGTTCGAAGCACTGGAAGCCGTGCTGACGGATCGGCCTGATATCACAGGGCTTGCTGTTCCTGGCATGCCAATGGGCTCCCCTGGTATGGGCGACGATCCGTCCGCCCGTTATGACGTCATCGCATTTGGGGGAGAGGCTGGGACCGGAACGGTGTACTACCGGGCGGGCACCGCGCAGCCGTTCGATACCTGATGGTAGGGCATACAACACTATTGGTCACCGGTGGGCTTGCGCTCGCCGGTTTCGCCGGAGCGTTCGTTCTGGCCCAGCCCTCCAAAGCGGTTGGTCTACTGACACCTGATGACGCGGAAGTTGTCGCCATTGGTCAAGATATCTACGCGGACCAATGTGCTGCCTGCCACGGAGCGAGTCTTGAAGGACAGCCAAACTGGCGGATACGCGGCGAGGATGGTTTGCTACCAGCACCTCCGCATGACGCAACGGGGCATACGTGGCACCACGATGATGAAACGCTCTTCACCCTGACCAAATTTGGCCTGGCCGGACTGATGGAGAATGCGCCCGCAACTGGTATGCCGGTCTATGAGGGTGTTCTCGGCGATGACGAAATCACAGCGGTGCTATCTTTTATCAAGTCAACCTGGCCCGATGACCTTCGTGAGTATCACGACGAACTGATTGCCCAGTCCGAATAGGGGATAACTCAGATGATCAAACAATCTCTTTTCGGCTTGGTTGTAGCAATGGCTCCAATGCTTGCGATTGCGCATTCAAAGTCCGAAGAAACGACGCCGGCTGACGGCGCGACTGTCACGGATGTGCCAGAGCTTTCCATGCGGTTCGATGATCCGATGCGCATAGTCTCGGTCACGCTGAGCTCACCCGATGGCTTCGTCGAAATTGACCGCGAAACGGGTATGGACCCCGCCATAGAGTTTCGGGCCATGCCCTTGGAAGAGCTTGCACCAGGAAGCTATCGCTTCGACTGGCGAGGTATGGCGTCAGACGGTCATCCGATGCAGGGTAGCTTCTCTTTCACAGTCGCTGAGTGACTGGGCTGGCCCCCATTGACGGTGTTGTCGTCTTGGCCATTTTGGCGAAAGCACTTGGCTACGGCGCGGCGCTGCTGGCGATGGGCAGCGTCCTGTTCGCGGTCCTCTTTGCCAAGCGCGCTGAAGAGTCTGTTTTACGCCTTGCGCGGCACCTCGCGGTCGGAGCTGCGATTGTCGGTTTGGCCGTGCTTGCTTTACGTTTTGGCATCAGAGCAGCGCGGATATCCGGAATGGGCTTTGAGGGCGCGACGGACCCAATGATGCTTGGTTTTGTTTGGGACAGTCCGCTTGGCACCGCCGCGATTTGGCGAGTGGTGGGTGAACTTGCGATATTGGCAATCCTGCTTCCCCGCGTCGGGCAGTGGATCGCTTTGGCGGGCAGCCTTGCCGTTGCGGTTTCCTTTGCCCAGGTGGGACACTCCCTCGGAGAGCCTAGAGCGGCTCTCGCCGTCTTGCTGGTTCTGCATCTGCTGGCAGTCGCCTTTTGGGTTGGCGCTCTCCTGCCCTTGCGCAAAGCGGCACTCACTCCCACTGGGGCCGATCTACTCCACCACTTTGGCAATGTCGCTGCTTATGGAGTTGCCGTCCTGATTGTTGCAGGCGCAGCGCTCGCGTGGTTGCTTTCGGGCTCCGTAGCCGCCTTGTTTGGGACGGCATATGGATTGGGGCTTTTGATCAAGGTCGTGATCGTTTCTGCCCTTCTTGGCCTCGCGGCGCTGAACAAGCTGAGATTTGTTCCGGCTCTCAGGACTGAGAAGCGTGGTGCGGAAATTGCTCTCCGGTGGTCGATTTCGATGGAGATGTTTGCTGTTGTCCTGATCCTGTTTGCAACGGCGACGCTAACCAGTTTGACGACACCTCCCATCAATCTCTGACGCCTTTTTGTCCGAAGCAGGAGCTGCAAAGTCTTGTTTTGAATGTCCGCTTTGGGCTGACTACGGTCCTTTAGAGTAAAAATGCGGATGGCCGCAAAGTCCCGCTTTCCGCTTTGATCGGCCTTGCAGCTAAGGTCTGGAGCGAGCCCAAACTACTCGATGCTGCGATATGAACGGATGCCTGTTTTAGGCGGATGGTATTGGAAAGGTCGAAAAGGCGTCGTCCTGCGGTGCGTACCCAAGCACTTTGCAAGTTTCGGTTAGATCAAGCCGCTTAAATCGATTGTTAGAGATGCCGTGCGCGATAAAGCTCCCTTTGATTTCGGCTTGAATCGCCCGGTCAATCAGATGCGTCGCGTCTCGGTGACTGAGCCACGCGCTGAGATCACGCAGGGTTTCAAGTGGCGGGCCGTCGGCAGGCTCAAACGCCCCTATTCTCAATGAGACGCAGGACATGCCGTTCCGCGTCGCATAAAGCGAACACAAGGCTTCCCCATAGCACTTGGAGACGCCGTACAGATTGGCCGGGGCAACAGCCATTCCCGGAACGATTTGCCGGTCTACGGGGTATCCTTCGATGGTTTGTGCACTGCTCGCGAAGACGAAACGGCGGACGTTTGCCTGACAAGCAGCTTCGATCAAGTGGGTTGTCGCCAATATGTTGGCAGGCAGCACATCGTCAAATAGTGCGTTCGGGTCGGGTACGCCTGCGAGATGCACAACGGTATCCACGCCTTGGCACAAATCCGCTGCGGCATTTGCCTCTGAGAGATCAGATCGCACGAAATGATGCTGACCCGAAACAGAGTACGTGGGTTCATTCCAATCGGACAACACAAACTGATACCGCTCGTGATATGCGGCAAAAAATGCCCGCCCAATCCGACCCGACGAACCAGTTACAAGCACCTTCTGCATGGTCTGTCCTCCCAACCTCTGCGACACGGTGGTTAGCTCTAAAGCGACCATAAGCCGAAGGAAGGACGAAGCCGCTATCGCGGCAATGGCGCTTATGGCTGGCGTTATGAGCCGATCCTGATGGCGCATATTTTGTGATCTTGCTGACCTGTT